>JBCEBX010000017.1:15954-28547 GCA_039206455.1 Asticcacaulis sp. | reverse complement strand
CAGTGGGCGTTTCACGACCCCAAGCCGGATGAGATGTCACGTGTAACCCGTGCGAACAAAAGCCTGACCCTGACCGGTCGCGGCACGTCACCGATCGATAGCTCTCCCCTCACCTGTGGCGTACCTGACCGCGCCTATGAGGTTGAGGTCACCCTTGAGCTTGAGGGCGATGTCCATGCCGGTATCCTGCTGTTCTATAACCCCAAGGCCTTTGTCGGCCTCGGCTTCGACGGTAAGGAAACCCGAACCTGGCAATATGCCGAGGATCAGGGCTGGAACCGGCAAAAAATCGACGCCCGTCGCGTTCGGGTACGCCTGACCAATGATGATAATGTCATCACCTATCACTATTCGAGTGACAACGGGCAGAACTGGATCAGACACCCGACACGCATGGAAGTCTCAGGCATGCACCATAATGTCTTCGGCGGCTTCCTTGGCCTCAAGGTCGGCATTTACTGCGCCGGACAAGGGCAGGTGCGCCTCACGGACTTTTCCTATCGGGCCATGGCCTGAGTTGAGGACTTGTCCGAATTCGGACAGGCATAAATCCCAGGGGCCTACAATTTCGCATATTATTCATATATATCAGTGAATTAGACGCCCCTGACAGCCTGTGTTAGCCTTATCGAACAAGAGAGGGAAGGAAAGACACGCCCGTACGTTTACGAATGTACTAATCGCGTCTGAAACAACCCTCCGAACATTAAGGGGCGTAGCCGTAAGCTAAAGTTGTCTGTCGAACACAACAACGAATTGCCTTTGCGGATTACAGGAAGAGATGAGAACAATGAAAAAAGATTTCGACAGCAATCGTCGTAAGCTGCTGCTGGCTGCGGGTGCCGCTCTGGTGCCGATGGGGTTGATGAGTTGCGGCGGCGGTGGCGGTTCAGGTGGCGGAGGGAGCGGCGGTGGTTCGTCGCCCCCTCCTGCGCCACCGCCTCCAGCGTCGGTAAGGCCAGCCACCATGCAATTCGGTATTCCGATTGTGGTGGATCAGTTCGGATACCTGCCTTCACAAACCAAGATAGCTGTCATCAGGGATCCTCAGGGGGATTCCGTGGGTACGTTAACTGACGGCACGCCGATCGTTAGTTTTGATGCAACGGATTCGTTTACACCGGGATCGCTGTACGAAGTGGTTAATGCAGTCACGAATGCCGTGGTGTTCAGTGCAGCCCCCGTTGCCTGGAACGGCGGAACGACGGACCCCAGTTCAGGCGACAAGGCTTGGCATTTCGATTTCAGCAGCCTTACCACGCCGGGTGACTATTTCGTTCGTGATACCCAGCGCAATGTGAAATCCTATACTTTCAAAGTTGCAACAGACGTTTATATGCCGGTGCTCAAGGCCGCCGTGCGCTACTTCTACTATCAGCGTGCCGGTCAGGAAAAACTGGCGATCCATGCCGGAGTTGGATGGGCAGATGGCGCATCCCATGTTGGACCGGGTCAGGACAAAAACGCCCGCCTTTATAATGCAAAGAGCGACGCATCTACTGAGCGCGACTTGTCTGGCGGTTGGTATGATGCCGGTGACTTCAACAAATATACCTCCTGGGCGGCAGGCTACGTAACCAACCTCCTTCTGGCCTATACGGAAAAACCAGGTGTATGGGGGGACGACTATAATATCCCGGAATCCGGCAATGGCATTCCAGACATTCTCGACGAAGCCAAATGGGGGCTGGACTGGCTAAGCCGGATGCAGGAGGCTAACGGCTCAGTCCTGTCCATCGTGGGCTTAAGCTCCGCCTCTCCGCCATCAGCGGCAACAGGGCCGAGCTATTACGGTCCCGCCAGTACGTCCGCCACACTTAACGCCGCTGCCGCATTCGCCCTCGGCGCTAAGGTTCTGAACGGCATTCCGGCATTGGCGGCTTATGCGGCCGGTCTTCGTACCCGGGCAGAAAACGCGTGGACCTGGGCTATTGCCAACCCGAATGTTGCCTTCCGCAATAATGAGTCCGCTAACGGGTCGCAGGGCCTGGGTGCCGGTCAGCAGGAAACCGACGACCGGGGCCGACTTATGGCCAGACTTATCGCGGCGATTTATCTCTATGATGTGACAGGTAACACCGTTTACCGCAGTTTCGTAGATGACAACTATACCCAAGCCAATCTGATCCGGTGGGGCAATTACGTCTCGGCCTATGAAGGCACCTTACAAGATGCCCTTTTACACTATACGCGCCTCTCCGGTGCCACTTCAGCGGTCGTGAGCGCTATCCGCACCAACTACCTCAGCGGCGTAAATTCCGAGTGGGTTCGCGGTAAGATCACAACAAAGGCCGATCCCTACATGGCCTTCATCAACGATTATGTTTGGGGCAGCAACGGCATCAAAAGCAATATGGGCCTGTTGTTCACCGCGCTGAATGTCCACAATCTCGGCACAGCACATACCGCAACCGACAACCTCAATGCAGCGTCGCACTACATTCACTACCATCACGGCGTGAACCCGCTGGGCCTGTGCTACCTGACCAATATGTCAAGTCTGGGAGCCGAAAACTCAGCCAACGAAATATTTCACGGATGGTTCACTAACGGTTCAGCCAAGTGGGATAGCGCGGCTACCTCCACCTATGGCCCGCCACCAGGCTTCGTACCGGGCGGAGCGAACCAGACTCAGTGGGACTGGGATGGGGGCTGCCCGTCCATCAGTTCGGCTTGTGGCACCAGCAGACCCAAACCGCCATATGCGCAGCCAAAACAGAAATCTTACAAAGATTTCAATGACGGCTGGCCGCTGAATTCCTGGCCAATCAGCGAAGTCTCCAACGGCTATCAGATAGCCTACATCCGCCTGTTATCCAAGTTCGTCTAAACGATCGTCCGTCATACACAGACGATCAGTGCCGACCATATCCAGTCATCCCCCCTTGGGGACATTCCGCAAGATTGTTTCTACCTGCCTTCCAGGTCAAATGGCCTGGAAGGTAGATTTTCAGATACGCCCGCTACGCCTTAAGCCCCTCCCGGTACAGCCACTGGGCTACTGAAATCCTAAGTGATAACCTGACCGCAAAAAATGGGAGGCGGCTCGATGACAACAAAGAAGGACGCTACGATCGATGCCGTCGCTGCGCTGGCCGGGGTAAGCCGTGCAACGGTGTCACGTGTGCTGAACCGCAGCGCATATGTTTCCGCTGACGTGGCCAAAAAAGTGTGTGCCGCGATCGAAGCCACGAACTACATGCCGAACGCTCAGGCGCGTCTGCTGGCCGGCGGCCGCAGAAAAGCAGTAGTCCTCGTTTACCCTGCGGTCCCCTTCCCCCCCACATGGCACTTTTACCAGACGGAAACGGGCGTCATCCGAGGCTGTTCGGTCTACGGCTTCAATCAAAAGACGCTTTTGCTCGCCCCCGAAGACTTAACCTATCACGATCAGTTACTGGCCCCCGATTTCCTCAATGAGTGCGAGGGCTTAATCCTCACCCCGCCGTTTGCTGACGACGCCCGCCTGATTCAGAAGCTCGAAGCCAGAGGCGTGTCAGTTGCGCTCATAGCCGCAGGTTCCGCAACGCGTCGCCTGCGGCCGGGCGTCGGTCTGGATGATGAAGCCGCCGGCTTTGCTATCGCTGAACACCTGATCAGTCTGGGGCATAAGCGCTTTGGTTTCATCGAAGGCATGACCGATCATGTCTCCGCTTTTGAGCGCTTGAACGGCGTCCTGCGGGGGCTATCAACGCATGGCATCGACCACTCGCAACTCCTGTCGGTGCCCGGTGCCCTGACTTTTGAAACGGGCATCAGTGGCTTTGAAGCCATTCAGACATCCGGTTTCGCGCCGACAGCGATTATCTGCGCCAACGACGAGATGGCGGCGGGCGCGCTGCGAAGCGCCTATGCCTACGGCCTGAATGTTCCGCGGGATATCTCAATTGTGGGCTTCGACGACGCGCCGTTTGCCCGCCTTCTGTCACCGCCGCTTACAACCGTATCGCAGGGTGTGGTCGAACTGGCTATGCGCTCCGTCACTTTGATTCTGGAGATGGTCAAAGGACAGACGCCTTCGAACGAACTAACGCCGCCGCAGATTGTCCTGAGGGAATCTACGGCAGCGCCCAGGTAAAGTTCGTTGTATGGCTAAACGCCTTTCGCCATCACTTTCAGAACGGCTTCATGCACGGCGGCATTGGCCGAAGCGACAATCATACCTCCGGCTTCGGCGCGTCCCCCGTCAACCGTTGTGATGACGCCACCGGCCTGCTCGATGATCGGAATGAGCGCCACAATGTCATAGGGCTGTAGCGACGGCTCAACGCAGATGTCGATCCGCCCTGCCGCCAGCATGGCCATAGCATAGCATTCTCCGCCATACCGCGTCATCCGAACCTGAGAGGTCAGGGTAGCGAACTGGTCACCCGCCGCGCCCTTCCAGGTCTCAGGCGTCGTTGTATGCATAATGGCGTCCGCCAGAGTCGCGTCGGAGCGGGTATACATCGCCTGCTTTTCGCCTCCCCGCTCCAGCCAGGCCCCTGACTCATCTGCCCAGAAGCGTTCGCCCGTGAAGGGTTGGCTCATCATACCCATGACCGCGCGATTATCCTGCATCAGGCCGATGAGCGTGCCCCAAACGGGGAGCCCGCAAATGAATGGCCGTGTGCCGTCGACCGGGTCAAGCACCCACTTGATTGGCCCCTCACCGCTTTCGCCAAACTCTTCGCCCAGGATAGCATGGCTGGGAAAAGAAACACCGATCGCCGCGCGAATGATACGCTCGGCTTCGCGATCCGCTTCGGTAACGGGATCGAAACTATAGCCCGGTTTGAACTTGGTATCGATGTCCAGAACCGTGCGATAGCGCGGCAGCGTTTCGGCATCGGCGAGGTCCGCCAGTTCATGAAAGAATGAGATATTCGGAAGCATAATCTGTCTCCTTAAGCCCGCGCACGGGTAACTATGTGGGCACATACCGGGACCAGACACATCAGACCGGCGATGATCCAAAAGGCGGAGGGCAGGCCGATACCATGGGCCACGAAGCCGACACCGGCAGGGCCGACCAGAATACCGGCATAGCCCGTGGTCGTGATAGCCGCCACGGCCAGACCCGACGGCATGTCTTTTTGATTTCCGGCCTGACGGAACAGTACCGGCACAACGTTAGAGGCTCCAAGGCCGATCAGGCCGAAACCCAGCAAGGCTACTGCGGCGACAGGGGCGAGCAGGAGAACGATGAAACCGGCGACAGCGATAATACCACCCCAGAACATCATCTGACGATCGCCCAGACGGACCGTCACCCAGTCGCCAGTCAGGCGGCCGAAGGTCATCGCGATGGCAAAGACCATATAACCGAGACCACCTTGGGCTTCATTGACCAGCCCAGTGCCTGTGAGAAGTAATGCGCTCCAGTCAAGAATCGCACCTTCCGCAAGGAAGGTGATCGTCGCCAGACCGGCCAGCAAAAGGACGAGGCCCTTAGGCGCGACAAACAGGGGCGCTTTTTCAACATGCACATGGGTTAGCAGGCGCGGATAGGCGACCGCCAGAAGAACGAGCATGACCAATGCGCTGATCGCGGTGCCCCACGCCGCACCGAGACTGGCGGAAAGCCACAAAGTCATGATCGTCGAGCCGAAGAACCCACCAATACTGAACAGCCCGTGAAATCCGGCCATCATCGGCCGGCCACCAGCCTTTTCAACTTCGACCGCATGGATGTTCATTCCGACCTCCATCGCACCCAGAAAGGCACCAAAGCCGAACAGCGCGACACCAAGGGTCAGGGGCGTAGGCGCAATCGCCAACATGGGCAACAGAAGCGCCATACCCGCGCCGCCGATCACGATGACAGGTCGGCTGCCGAACCGAGCGGTCAGTGGCCCCGCGGCCAGCATGGCCAGAACCGAACCAAGCCCCAGACAGAGCAGAAGCAGTCCCAGCGCCCCCTCGTCGACACCGAGACGGGATTTAGCATAGGGCACCAGCGGTGCCCAGGCCGCAAGGCCGAAACCTGCGACGAGGAAGGACAGGCGCGTGGCCAGGCGTGTCGCCGGCCGATCAGCAGAAGACATTGGAAACTCCAGATTTTTTTAGTGCAGTTAAGCGCCGGGGTGATCAACGAAGAGCAAAGGGACACCCGCCCGTTGCAGAACTTCGATTTCCGGCCTGGAGGCATCATTCTCAAGAACGACAAGAGAGATATCCGCCAGGTTGGCGACACGGTGCGGTGCGCGCCCCCCCAGCTTGTCCGACGTTGCCATAACAATCCGATGGTGGCTCGCCTTGAGCAGAGCTCGCTTGAATGTGGCGTCAGTGACTTCGTTTGCGCTAACCCCGAGAGTGCCAGAGACCGAGCATGCGCCTAAAAAGCAACGGTCGATATTTAACTGGCTGACGCTCTCCACCGCGACGGCGCTGACGCATCCTCCAATAACCGGATCCACGACCCCGCCCAGCAGGAATAACTGAAGATCAAGACGATCCCGCAAAGCCGCCGCTACTTCGATGGAGTTGGTCGCCACCGTCAGTTCATACCCGATCGGAATGAAGGGAACGAGCGCGAGGTTGGTACTGCCGTTATCGAGGAACAGGAACTCTCGGGGCTCTATTGTGCTCGCCGCTTTCCGAGCCAGGCGCACCTTTTGGTCGCTGCCGAGCCCCTTGCGGACCGACATGGCCAGTGAATCCGGGTTGATCGGCAGCGCGCCACCGTAAACCCGGCGGCACATCCCTGCGGAAGCCAGCGCGCGCAGGTCTCGACGTATCGCATCTTCCGAAACATTGAACTCTTTTGCCAGTTGCACCGAAGCCACGGGCTGTCCATTCACGAGCCTGTCAGCGATTATGTCTCGTCTTGCAAGAGGTACTTCATGTGTCATGACGGCACCCATATCATGCACAAACAAGAATTAAAACACGCACGTTCAAGAAAGCGGTTTCATGGGAAGGCTAAATGATATGGTCCGCTCAGAATCCCGGAGGTGACATTGCACCAGAAAAAAAGAAAGCGCTTTCATAAGCGCTGCATCAGCTTTCGCGTATTTTGTGTGCAAACTAAGCACCTTATCTCTACTAAAGGGCATTTGACAACGCAGCCACCAATATGTCACCGATTTTTCAAACGCGACTATAGCACTGCAAATCATGCATAATCAGGCAATAGCGCCCAAATGAGAATAATAACGGGGAAGTCCAATGTCGAAGAATGGCGCCAGCCGTACCATTTTCGCTAAGAAGGCCTGATGATGGCCCTACGGGCAAGGGTAGCTGAAAGTAAAAGGCGTGGCCGTAACGGCAAGCGCACGGCACAGGTCTATGTCCGGGACAGAATTCAAAGAATAATCTACAGGAAATACGTTTCGTGACCGCCTCATCACCTGCGACATCGACTGACGCAACCTCATCTGGCAAAGACCACTATGTTATTCTCGACGGCTTGCGCGGCGTCGCGGCGGTTATGGTTGTCGCCTTCCATCTGTTCGAAGCCTATTCAGGCGGAAATCCGGCAAACCAGATTATCAATCATGGCTATCTGGCTGTTGATTTCTTTTTCCTTCTCTCAGGGTTCGTGGTGGCCTATGCCTATGACGACCGCTGGTACGCCGGAATGACGACGTGGGCGTTCTATAAGCGCCGGTTGGTACGACTTCAACCCATGATCATTATCGGAAGCGTTCTGGGCGCAGCCTTGTTCGCCTTTCAAGACTACTCCATTTTTCCAAAAGTTGACTCAGCCACGACATGGCAGATTATCGCAGTCATGGTAATCGGTTTCACACTGATCCCCCTGCCACCTTCAGCCGATATTCGCGGCTGGAACGAAACCTACCCCCTCAACGGCCCTGCCTGGTCTTTGTTCTACGAGTATGTGGCCAACATTCTTTATGCCGTCGGTCTTCGTAAACTCTCGAATAGGGCCTTGGCACTTTTAGTACTGGTCGCCGGGGCCGCGCTTGTCCATCTGGCCGTAACCGGGCACAGAGGCGACCTCATAGGCGGATGGTCTCTCGACCCAGTGGGCATACAGACAGGTTTAACCCGCGTAATGTTCCCGTTCTTCGCCGGCGTCCTGCTTATGCGGTTGGGTAAACGCATCAAGGTGCCCAACGGATTTGCGGTATGCAGCCTGCTCCTGATCGTGGCATTTTCCCTGCCCCGCTTTGGTGGTGAGGATCAGAAATGGCTTAATGGCCTTTATGACGCGGCTTGTGTGATCCTGCTGTTTCCGCTGATCGTCGCCATGGGCGCCGGTGAAAAAGTTGTAAGCGGCATTTCCGTGAAGATTGCGCGCTTTTTTGGCGACCTCTCCTACCCGATCTATATTACACATTTCCCCTTGATCTACATATATACCGGTTGGGTTACGGACAACAATATCCCTGCCCGGCAAGGGGCCATTGTAGGCATTGGCGTGTTCGCCGCGACCGTCGCTATCGCTTGGCTGAGCTTGAAACTCTATGATGAGCCAGTGCGCAAATGGCTTACCGTAAAACTATTGCGCCGTAGAGTGTAAAGGTAGACGCAGGCATTTCCCGCCACTTAAAAAAATGTACGGTTTGCCTTTCTATTGGGAATATACCATCCATTGTCGGGTTCAGTGTCACCCGCAGCCGGATAAGCGTTTCGCCAAGCCCGATGAGTTCGATGTGCCACTGACCGGCATTGTTTTCAATGTCGGCATTAATACCGCTACCGGTGGTTTCGATATGATTGATCTTATAATCACCGCTGCAGGTGACGCCGTTGTCCGTCGCTGAAACTGTTCGCAAAATACATCCAGTCTTCTACCGTCCAGATTTAGGTAAAGTCCGCGACCCACTTCTATGGCCGAACGCCAAGCGATCATAAAAATAGGTATAAACAAAATAAGCCAATGCAATTGGTTCGCACAGAGATACCTTAATCAGGTTGCTGCCGAGGACTCGGGAATAATACTAAGGTCACCATCTGCCTCGAGAACGGCAAATTTAATCTGATCCAGCCGCTCCAGACCATGCTGCTCGCGCGCCGCGACGCTGATGTCGTCAAGCGTGACACGTGACTTCCTGATCTGTTTATAGTCAGGTTTTCCGAGCGCAATTAAAACCGTAGGGCTCCCATCCATAACTAGACCGGCTTTCGGAAACCATAATTTTATGTAGGACAAGCCGATATCCAGAGTAAATAGTACAACGATCAATACGAATGCGTTAGTCAGCGAAAAATCATTGCCCAACAGGGCCTGCTGCGTGGTTTCGGCCACTATAAGCAGCAACACCAGATCAAATGGCGTCATCTGAGTTATGGTTCGACGGCCTGATAACCTCAGCACAATCAGTAACACAAAATATATGACGGCGCCTCTTATGACGGTTTCCATAACACCCTCACGGTAAAACCCAGATTGTGACCGGACGGGTTTCTGAACCCACAGTCATGTCGAAGCTTACTCTGCCCGGCGATCGGGCCGTCAGATCAAATTCAATCCGGCCACGCGTACCGGGCTGCCCTGTAAACTGGAATTGATGTCCATCAGCGATGAGATCAACGGCTTTGGGTTCAGGGCTTATGCTGTCCAGTGAAAATCCTGAACTATAACTATCGCCCAATACAATATTGACCCCGTTTGGCGGTACATTTGCCATAGTGATCGAGAGACGAGCCGCCGTTTGCCAGCGCACGATGCGGGTGTAGGTTACATCCGCGGGGCCAACCTGAAGCTTGCCTTGGGACAGCGGGCCACCTGATCCCGTGAGACCCAAAAGCGCCGCGACAATGATCACAGCAAACCCGATCCAGGCCAGTCTTTCCACCCGCCAGAATGTGCGTTGAAATGCCAGACTTTCCGAAATCTGCAGCCCGTCGGATCTGATTTTTGGTTCCTGAAAATTCATTTTCAAACCCGGTTCCGGAACGAAGATACCGGTCAGAGGCTGTACCTTTTACTATTGCTCTGAAATTCGATTGACTGAGGTATCTATAAAATCTGGCTAAATGGCCCTCGCCCACGTGTCCGGATAACCATAGCCGATGCCCTGCCGGAATCTGACACAGCACGCCTTAAACTGGCATCTGCTCACTGTAGATAGTCTTAAGTTCGACAGGCTCACGGCCTGGACGAAGAAAACGCATGCTTTTTCTCCCCTGATAAATCGGGCCATAGAGGCATCATGTAAACTTACCGCCTGACCGATAACATGACCCATCAAATCCTTTTTCAGGAGGCCATGATGGGTTTGCCCACAGACCAAAGCCGGTCCATATGGATGGATCTGAAGATGCCTGATGCCCCTCGGCTAGAGGGTGACATTAGCACCGATGTGCTGGTTATAGGCAGTGGCATTGCGGGCCTGTCATGCGCCTATGAGCTTATGCAGACGGGCCGTCAGGTCACCGTCATTGACCGCAGCGAACTTGTCAGTGGCCAGAGCGCACGGACCACTGCCCACCTGTCCTATGCCTGTGATGACTATTATACCGAACTGATCAAGGTGCTGGGCGGGGATGCGGCACGGCACTATTATAACAGTCAGAAAGCCGCCGTTGACCGTATCGAAACCATTATTACCCGCGAGGATATCGACTGCGATTTTGCCCGCGTGGACGCCTATCTGTTTCCGGCCAAAGACGAAGACACGGATTACCTTAAGGACGAGCTTAAGGCCTGTCATCGCATCGGTTTTGATGAAACCTCGTGGGCCGATGCGGGCACGCTTGAATGGACGGATCGCCCGGCCCTGAAGTTCCCGCGTCAGGCGCGCTTTCATCCGTTGAAATATCTCAGGGCGCTGATTGAAGTCTTGCAAAAATCAGGCGTCAGTCTCTATGCAGGCACACCAGTCACCCGTCTGGACGAAGACAATTCCGGCGTGACGGCCATAACACCCTATGGCGTGGTTCAGGCCAGACAGGTCGTAGTAGCGACTAATTCCCCCTTCCATCTTCTGGTGTCGCTCCATACCAAACAGGCCCCTTACCGCACCTATGCGGCAGCGTTTAAAGTGCCTAAGGGAACGGTGGCAAATGCCCTTTACTGGGACACCGAAGAACCGGGCTATCACTATGTCCGCCTTCAGCCCGAAATGGAGCATGACCTGCTTATTATCGGCGGTGAGGATCATAAGTCCGGTGATGCCGATGATGGTGAAGGCCGGTTGGCGGCGCTGGAACACTGGGCCAGAGAACGCTGGCCGGACCTTGGGCGACGCGTCACCGGCTGGTCGGGGCAGGTCTATGAACCGGCCGATTACGTCCCCTACATCGGTCGCTCGCCCGGTTTTAACGAGGTGTATCTGGTTACCGGCGATTCCGGCGAAGGCATCACCACCGGTGTGCTGGCCGGACTTATGCTGCGCGACCAGTTGAATGCGGTGCCCAATCCGTGGGAAGCGCTCTATGACCCTAACCGCAAGCCGCGCCATCTTGAGACTGTTGGTGAATATCTCACCGAGAATCTGACGGTCGTTAAGGGCATGGCCGAGCAGGTGCTTAAGGCCTCAAAGCCCGACGCTGAGACCATTAAGGCCGAAATCTCGGATCTCAACGAACTCGCGCCGTCACAGGGGGCGATCTATAACGCTGATAAGGGTAAGGTAGCCGCCTATCGTGACGCGGCGGGTGAGGTGCACCTTATGTCGGCCAAATGCACCCATGCGGGCTGTATCATTCATTGGAATGAATTTGAACATTGTTGGGATTGCCCCTGTCACGGCTCACAGTTTGCGACGGATGGACGTGTCCTCAATGGCCCCGCCAGCACGCCTCTGGCCGCGGTCGAAAAATAGGGCGGTTAGAACCGGCCCGCAATTGGCACGACCTTCCACCGCCCCCACAGGACAAAAACGCACAATCCCAGAAGCACCAGATTGCCTGGCACGACAATGAATTCGCCACGTAATATATGAAACAACAGGGCTGAGAGCTGCGTTGCCACCATGCCCGCCGCCGCCAGCGGCGTAAGCACCGGTAGGATGCGTGTGGCCGCCGGCACCACAAGCCCTATCGCCGCCAGACCTTCGGAAATTCCGGTAAAGCGCACAATCCACACCGGCACCTCATCGGCCCAGTTTATATATCTGGACAGGGTCGGAATATCGACAAAGGCTTTGGCGGCATAAGCCGCAAAGATGGCGGCCAACCCAAACTGCGCTGCCCACAACCAGATATCCAGTTTTTCGTTTGGTTTTGTGCCGAGACGATCTGCCCCTGACATGTCACTCCCTCATTTTATACCGGTTTGGCAATCATCAGCCAGACAATCGTCGCCACAGCGAAGAATGCCGGAAACCCGAAGACAAACCATGTGCGGAACAAATGATAATAGTGCGCAGGCAGGTCTGTGCCCGAGGCAAGCGCTGCGTCAGCCAGTTTGCGCATGTCCATCTGTATCTTGACCACAGGCAACCAGAAGGCACCGGTGATGACATATAAAAATATGGATGCGATAATCCAGAACTGTGTCAGCGGATACCCTGCGACATGGGCCAGAGCCAGTCCTGTGATGGGCTGAAGCACCACTGCGGTTGCCGTAAACAGAAAGTCGGCAATAACCACAATACGCGCCACACCGGCGATCAGGGCGACATTGCCGGTTCGATGCGCCATAAGCATGAAAAAGGCTATGCCCGCCCCTGTGCCCAGCAGCACACAGGCCCCTATGA
>JBCEBX010000017.1:12421-15944 GCA_039206455.1 Asticcacaulis sp. | reverse complement strand
GCAGATATCACAGGCCATGATACAGCATCAGCGTTCCTCCAGTACGGCCAGCGCAAACAGATGAACGACAATTATCGGGAATATTTTAAGAAATGGCCCTAACGGATCGCTCCACAGATCGGGCCGGATAAAAGTTCCCGACAGCGCATAAAAGCCTGACAGGGCAATGGCACCATAAAGCCCCAGTTTTGCTGACGGCCTGAAGGCAATGGCCGCGCCCACGACCATGTCGGCCAGCGCACCGGCCACCACACTGGGCGCAGACAACAGGCCCGCCCCCCCCTACCGCCATTAGCTGTACACCGCGTTCCCAGCCACTGGTTAGTGAGATAATACCCGTACCGATCCAGAAAAGCGGCAGGACAACAAATACCAGTGGCTTGATGAAATAGGCACGGGCGAACCAGCGTTCCTGCACACCGGCCGGACTGGCGCTTAGGGCCGCCTCAAGCCGCGTTGGTGGCCTGCCTGTTACCTCTGTCCACGGCCCCGGATCACCGGCGGCACCGCGCTGCATTTCAATCCCTGCCGTCCCTCTGACGGCGGGTCGCCAGCCCAGAGTCGATGCCATATCGCCTAAGCCGTAAAACAGTTTTGCCACAGGCCGGGGCAGGGAAAATCCTTTGGCCGGACGCCAACCCAGCCACCGTCGATAGGTAGCCACAAGATCATCGAAAGACTGTCGCTCAGGCCCCGCCAGTTCAAGCGTTAGCCTACCCGGTGCCTGAGGGTCGACGAAGAAACGCACGGTTCGCACCACATCCTCAAGCGTGACCACCTGTAACGGGCCGGTATCCGGCATAACCGGATAAAGCGGCAGGGCCAGACCACGGATCAGGGCCGAGGCCCCGAAAACATTGCCCCCCAGAACCACTGACGGGCGTAGGATAACCCAGTCAAGATCAAGGCTACTGAGAATCTCGTCCCCCTGATATTTGGTTTGTGAGAAGGGCGTCGGCCTGAGGCTGTCCACACCCAGAGCCGAAAAATGAATGACCCGTCTTATGCCTCTCCGCTGGCTGGCATGGAACAGCGCCGATGGCCCATCAAGATGCGCGGCCTGCGTATTGTCACGCGCACTGTCCTGAAGGGTGCCGACGCAGTTGATGACCGCCTCCACCCCGTCGAGCAGCGGAAACCAGTCCTCCGGACGAGTGGCCTGCACCATGTCGATTTCAAAAACGCCTGTCTCTGAAACACCTGGACCCGGCTTAAGGCGTTTACGCGGACGCACGACCCTGACAATCTCATGGCCGTCGCTTTGCAGCGCCGCCGCCAATGCCGAACCGATAAAGCCGTTTGCGCCCGTGATTAATATCTTCATCCTATGCCTCACCCGGCCTCGGAACGAAACAGCCCATCCCGCCATAGGTGCCGCTGACCAGCCAGGCCCCGTGCCCATAAAAGCGCCAGCCGCTTTGCGCATCATCCATGCGGAAGGTCCACACCCGGCCATCAGAGGTCACTGAGACCAGCCGCGCCCCGAGCGCCGTCGCCGCCATCAGATTTTCAGACGCACTTGAGGCCGGATCAAACACCACGGCTACCGTATCCGCGGGCCGCCAGGGTACCGAAGCGGCGACTCCCAGCCCAATAACGCCCGCAATGATTACGGGCAAGGCGGCACGGTTCAGCCTCAGACGGAACCGCGACAAGGCGATGCACAAAATCCCTAACCCCAGAAACAACAGATCCCAGAACAGGGGATTCTCGCTTTCGGGATGGATACGATGAAGCCCTAAAATCCAGTGCGACAGTACAGCATCCAGAACATGCCATAGCCCGAAACCGAACAGGACGGCGGACACGACACTGCCGCCATCTTTACCTATATGCTGGCGTTGTCGCCACAGCATTACAAGTCCGGCAAGCATCAGCACGTACATCAAGGCGTGAAACAGGCCGTCATACAGGATCATGCGCGAAAGATCGGCACCGGCGGCCTCCAGACCACTGAGCAGATGGTGCCACTGCAATATCTGATGCAGCAATATGCCATCAAAAAACCCGCCCAGAGCCACGCCCAGCAGGGTTCCGGCAATGTAGATTTGGCGATGATTGCGGGTGGCGCTTTGCATGCTCGCCTCACGGTTCAATGGAACCCCAGTTTGCTGATTTAATGCAAAAAACGGAGTCGCTCCGATCGCTGGCCTGTAAAGATGATGCAAAGTTCAAGCGATAGTTATTCACTCTTCTGCTTAAGCGGTTGTACCGCCGGTCAGCAGTACGCGTTTGCCCTCAAGGGTTTCATCAGTCATCATGGACGCGCTTCCAAAAAGGCATTCGACATATATGCGAAACGACCGGTTTTCAGGAAATGACGGGTCTGCCAGAGGCTCAGCGGATGAAAGCTGATCACGTCATGCGACGCCGGTATCAGGGCAAAATCCGTCATTCCGTCCAGTCGGGTATCCTCAACCTGAAGCTTGCCGTCATGCGGCCATTGCAGCACCAGATTGGCAAGTGGATCAGTGGAAATCGTTCCCGCCAGAATACCTACTTCATAGTCGATTTCAGTCGTGAGCTGGCGGGCGAAATTCTCGTCCCCTACCCCTGAGGCCAACAATGACGGCCCCATGAGCGCCTGTAGAAAGGGCACGCGCCGGTGCAACTCCAGCATGGGACTGCCATGATTGCCGGGGGCATGCATGACGACCCGTCCCATATTGGCGGGCCGCACTTCCTGAAGACAATATCGGGCCAGAAGACCGCCCAGAGAATGGGTGACGATATGTAATTTAGGCGCTGACGCATATTCACGGATGACCGGCCTGATATAGGTTTCGACCAGAGTCTGGGGGTCGAAACGGGTCGACGGATAGTCGAGGTTTCGCACGTTGTAGCCTGCGGCCCGCAGGTCCCATTCAAGGGTCTGCATGTGCAGGGCCGTTTCCGCCAATCCGTGCAGCAGAATGACCTGCTCCTGAAGCGTCGTCTCTGTGGCGTCTTTAGTGTCGGGCTCTGAAAAGAAATTGAGCATAGCCTACGCCTCCCAGATAATGTGGATGACGGATTGCGCCGGTACGCTATAGACTTTTCCGCCATCAATACCCTTACGCGCCCTCACGCGCTGCGTTTGCGGCCCGACCTGTGATAGGGTAAATGTGGGCAGGGTCGCCTTAGCCTTTGGCAGCAGATGCAGCGTGGCGAAATAATCCATTGGTCCTTTCAAGCTGATCTGTACGGCATTGTCGTTTATCACCACCGTATAGGGATAGTCAGCAAATATACGGAAAGGTATATCGCGCTCATGGAAACCGCGTGCGGCAATGATAAACGCCCCGCCGCAGCCATAGATTTCCTGCCCCACCTGTCCGGCCACCTGACCATCGCCATAGAGGTCTTCGAGCGGGAAGGACAGGTTGCGATCAATATGACCGTTGCGAATATCATCTTTCGCCAGAGCCTCTTCGGGCAGGGCATCCGGATAATAGGCCCAGCTCCGGTCAAAGGCGAAGCGCCGGTACTCGGCCAGCAAAAGCTTCATCTTGGGCGGCAGATCCTCACCGGCAAATTGCAGAAC
>JBCEBX010000017.1:0-12411 GCA_039206455.1 Asticcacaulis sp. | reverse complement strand
CGAAAAGGACTCAAAACATTCATAGGCCGCCATATAGGGCGCATCATGCAGGCAGGTCACACCGAAGAAATTGCTGTAATGCTTTGCGTGTTCGATCTGCGACTCCCAGAGCAGACTGTTATGCACAAAGCTGGCGAGAAACACCTCCGCCTGCGCCAGATAACGCTCGTCCTCTTCCATCTTCCATAGCTTGACACAGGCCGCTATGCCCCACGCTGTAAGGTTAGCCTGATAGAGCAGCGAAAATCGCATGCCTTCTGCCACGACCATCGCCGCCTTGGCCTCCTGAAGATAGAGGCCGTCATCGGTAAGCTGATAGGCCTGCAACATCACATAGGCATAAAGCCCGGCCACATCCGTTTGCCCGTAGCCGTCGCCTCGTGTTTCGGTGATCACTGAAAAATCTTTGATGTCATACTGAATGGGCCACAGATATTTGAAATGGCGCGCCGACCTGACCGCATAGTCAAGGGAATTGAGAAACAGGTCTTTTGCGGCCTCATGTCCGTCAATCGCCAGCCGCCCGAGATTCATCAGCGGATGATAGAGATACCAGGAATCGACCGCATCGGCATTTTTATCGTCGCCGACATTGGGCAGATACCGCCGCAGGGTACCAAGCTCCTTGTCATAAAAGCGGTTCATGCCTTTAAGAAGTTTGTCCTTATAAGGTTCAAGCCGCCCCGTCAGGGCCTCAAGCTCATCTATGGACGAGGCCACGCTCAACTGCACCATAGAGTCCGGATATTCAGACGCCGTATAGGGATGCAGATAGACATGCCCATAATGCCTGATGGTCGCTTCGGGTGCGGATTTAAGGTCATGGAGGGTTTTTTCGGCCCGTTCGGGCCAGTCGTGAAACGCCGGTTCGGGCTTATCTAGATACGGATATATATCGGCGATCATATCGACGAAATTACGTGCGCTGGCGGTTTCGTCCTTACTCTCGCCGGACCTGAAACTGATTATGGCATCGGACACTATATAGGCTTTGCCAGCCTTGAGCGGTGCTACAGGCGGAGAGTTGCCGTTCGGTGCCGCCGGCGGCTGATAGCCGAGTTCCGGCCATTCACCTCCCACCACGCCATCTGGCTTTGTCGCCGTATCGATGAAATAATCATTGAGTGCCGAAAGGTTCTGCACATAGAGCACGCGACCAAACGCCGGTTCTTGCAACGTAAAATAACATAGCCCTGTATTATACCCGCGTTGCGCCGCCTCGACCCGCCCTTTGGTGGCAGTCGGATCGTCATTGTCATCAAGGACATACATATCGCGCGGCCAGAAGGGAATGAGCACATCCATTGTCGGCGTCAATGTTACCCGCAGCCGTAAAAGTGTTTCGCCAAGCCCGATGAGTTCGATGTGCCACTGACCGGCATTGGTTTCAATGTCGGCATTAATACCGCTACCGGTGGTTTCGATATGGTTGATTTTATAGTCACCGCTGCCGAATAGCGTCCGTAAGGCAATGCCGCCGCTATCGCTCTTTGACACTTTGAACCACAAGGTGTCACGACCCTTGCGGGCCTCAACGATCAACTCGCCTGCCCGATAACGGGCTTCGGCTTTTTTACGGTAGTTCAGATCCTCCCGTACCTGAAGGACTTCCTGCGTAAATCCGGGCACAGCCCGTTTAGAGGTGGTGCTGGCCATGATTTTATTCCCGATGGAAGACTGCTTTGGTAAGCCCTCCATAAGGTCGTTGCGCGTATAACTTTCCTATATGGCTCGTACGACAGAAACTAAATGAAACATCGATCATACGCGATGCCCGCGTCAGCAGTGCGATAAGCATTTAGCCCCGCCTTTTTGCCGAACCTTGCCTTACCGACGGATTGGCGAGCGCCTAACCGTATAAGCTGAAAATAATATAATATAGCCGTCAGGGAGGCTGCCGTGACTTCCACCTTCAATCGTCGTCATCTTTTGGCTGGCGTTGCTGCCACGACCCTTCTTGCGCAGGCCGAAACTGGTTGGGCGCAAAGCCAGCCGGTGACGGTCACCGAGGATGAAACCCGTTTCACCCTGAACAACGGTATGGTCACGGCTATTGTGTCCAAGCAAAGCGGCGACCTCATCA
Source organism: Asticcacaulis sp. (assembly GCA_039206455.1). Taxonomy (GTDB): domain Bacteria; phylum Pseudomonadota; class Alphaproteobacteria; order Caulobacterales; family Caulobacteraceae; genus Asticcacaulis. The sequence goes on along the minus strand of JBCEBX010000017.1, from coordinate 10,328 downwards.
GCCTTGTCTATAAAGGCACCGAGGTTCTGTACGGTGAGGAAGGCGGACACCCCTTCGGCTACTGGTCGCATGACGTCAAACGCGCCGAGTCTATTGTAACCAGTGTTACGATTAATCCGACAAGCAATGGCGGGACGCGCGCTGAAGTTTCGGTCAAGGGGATTGCAGGTAAGAACAAGCTCGGCACAGGCCCCGGTGCTTCCGCTGATGGGGATATCAATTGCGACATCGAAATTCGCTATGCGCTGGGTCAGGGTGAGCAAGGGGTACATACCTATTGTATCTTCGATCATCCGCCCGAATATGATGGCTGGACCATGTCCGAGGCGCGCTTTGCCACCAAACTTCAGCCCTTCCTGGACCATATCCATGTTGATGACCTGCGCAGCGGGCCTTTCCCGCTCCTGAAAGGTGACAAATACGTCTATAGCGCCTTGCAGGCCGAACATCGTGCCTATGGATTCAGCAGTGATGCCCGCAAACTTGGCGTCTTTTTCCTCGTTACCTCGCCGGAATATCTGAGCGGCGGGCCGACCAAGCCCGAACTGATGGCGCATGGTGAGAAGCCGACCGCGTTAATGTACTGGCGCAGCAGCCACTATACCGGCGCCAATGTCAGCGTTAAGGCCGGAGAGGCGTGGCAGCGCGTCGTTGGCCCGATGATGGTCTATGTCAACGAAGGCCCTACCCCCGGAGCCATGTGGGACGACGCCAAAGCCAAGCTGAAGTCCGAAGAACAACAATGGCCCTACGCATGGGTTAATAGTCCGGCCTATGTACCCAAAGCACAGCGGGCCAGCGTTACCGGTCAGTTCGTGCTGAACGATCCGCTTGCACCCGCAGGGGCCGGAATTTCGGGGCGTTTATCTGTGGGGTTATCGAAAGCCCCCTACACGGTTGATCTGCCCAATGGCGGAACGCGTGTCATTGGCTGGCAGAATGAAGGCCGTGATTATCAGTTCTGGACGCACAATGAAGACCGGACGGGGCGGTTCATTATCCCGAATATTGTGCCGGGCACCTATAGTCTGCACGCCTATGCCGATGGCGTTCTGGGTGAGTTTTACCGTGCAGATGTCACGGTTGCGGTCGGTCAGAGCCTTGATCTCGGGCCTATTGACTGGACGCCGGTTCGTCGCGGACATCAGCTATGGGAAATCGGCACGCCTAACCGGACGGCGACTGAATATTTCTATGGTGACCGCTTTTTCCTGACGGCACTGGCGCTCGAATATCCGAAGCTGTTTCCGAATGACATAACCTTCCGCCCCGGTATTTCCGATCCCGCAAAGGACTGGTTTTTCCAGCACACGCCGCATAACGAAAGCCCGGACTCAATCTATCGTGACTTCTTTGGCTACAGGGGTGACGGACGGGCAACGCCTTACCGGATACTGTTCCCGATGTCCGCGTCGGGTAAAGGACGCGCGACCTTGCGTCTGGCGATCTGCGGTACCGGTGGCGCGACAACGCTTGAATTCACCGTCAATGGCAAGCCCGCAGGCACCTTACCCCTGCCCGGTGACGGTGTGCTGACGCGTCATCAGATACAGGCCCGCTGGTATGAATTTGAGCACAGCTTTGACGGCGACCTGCTTCAGGCGGGCGAAAACAGTCTGGTGATCACCGTGCCTGCAGGTTCCCTCAATACCGGCGTGGTTTATGACTATCTGCGTCTTGAGCTTGATGAAACGGCGACGGCGTAATCGCCTGTTCGATAACTCAGTGGGGAAACGAAGAGATGTTAAACACACAAATTACCTGTAAGCGCTTGATCATTATTATGGCTATGTGCGGGTTTTCGGCTTTACCGGCCCTGTCGCAGCAAGCTACGCCTGATCCGGTACCGCGTCCGGCGACGGCGGCGAACGCGCCAGAAATGGTTGCCGGTATTCCGATCAACTATGACGAAGAGAAGGTGGGCACCTACGTTTTACCTGATCCGCTTACGCTGTCAGATGGCACACCTGTCAAGGATGCCGAAACGTGGTTTTCCGCGCGTCGTCCCGAAATTCTGGCCCTGTTCGAAGAGAATCAGCACGGCAAGGCACCGGGCCGTCCTGAGGGCATGGTCTTTGATGTGTTTGACGCGGGCACGCTGGCACTGGACGGCAAGGCCATCCGTAAACAGATACGGATTTATTTCCGCGAAGACCGCTCAGGGCCGGTACTTAATCTTCTGAGCTATACGCCGTCACAGGCCTCCGGGCCGGTGCCGTTGCTCCTTAATCTCAGCTTCAGTGCCAATGGCACAACGGTGGATGATGCGGGCATTGCCCCGGCCATGATCTGGAGCGCAAAGGAAAAGGCGCGTATTCCAGCCCCAACCCCACAGCCGGGGCGCGCCTTTGGCCGAATTGATATTTTGCCGATCCTTGAGGCGGGTCTGGGCTTTGCTACCTTTTACTATGGCGATATCGATCCAGACGATCATGGGGCGGTCGCGCATGGCGTAAGGCAGCTCTATATGCAGCCGGGTCAGGTCTATAATGCGCCGGACGAATGGGGGGCCGTGGCGGCATGGGCCTGGGGCATCAGCCGGGCTATTGATTATTTTGAAACCGATAAAGCGGTGGACGCTGAACGCATAGCCATTACCGGCGTTTCGCGTCTGGGGAAAACCGTAATGTGGGCCGGGGCAAGTGACACCCGCGTGGCCGCCGTTATAGCCAGCGTATCCGGCGAAACAGGTGCTGCCATCAGCCGCCGTAACTTCGGGGAAACCATCGCCCATTATGTGGCACCTTCGCGTTATCCTTATCAGTATGCGGCCAACTACGCCCGCTATGCCGCAGAACCCAATAGTGCGCCGATGGACGGCAATCTGCTGGTGGCCCTGATCGCGCCGCGGCCTTTGTTGCTCCAGACCGGCAGTACCGATCACTGGTCTGATCCCAAGGGGGAGTTCCTGTCCGCCGTTGACGCCAGTCGTGTATATGAATTTCTCGGCAAGAAAGGGGTGGGCACTGACGTGTGGCCTGAACCCGGCCAGCAGGTCGGCGGCGATCTTGTCTATTATATGCATGACGGTGGCCACGGCGTTAAGCCTGAAGACTGGCCCGTGTTTATCAACTTCCTCAAGACGCACCTCAAGTCGAATTGACGGAATCACCCGCCTGTCACACGGGCTGAGGTTTGCGGATATTACCGTTTGATGGTGCCTTCCGGAGGACGGTAGCCAAAGCGCTCTCCGGCCTTCCAGGCATTCCGATCATTACCGTGCGAGGGTATCCCGCCCGCCGCCTTGAGCAACCGCGCCATATCGGTCCGGGCCGATACCCGGGTCATATCCACCGCAGCGTCATGCGCGCTTTCCAGCGATCAGGGCGGCCGCACTCACCGCCACCACATCCTCAAGGAGCGCTGCAGGCCAATCGCGGCCAAAGGCATTGGCCAGCCGTTGCCGTAAAGCCGCTCCGCCCAGCGTACCAACCACGGCCCCGCCTGCACCCGCCAGCGCACCCAACACCATATCCGGGATCGCCTGCCTACGTCGGGCGCAAAGGGCGGACCCGGACAGTGCGCCAGAGACAATACGCGCAATGAAGGCGGAGGGTATCTCCCGGCTCGGGGCCTGAGAGGACTTATCGCCCAGCAATTCACCAGAGGCGAGCAGACCCAAGGCCACCGACGTCACAGGATGTCCCAGAACCCCAACCACCCCGCCACCGGAGCCATGCGTGGTCGTCCGGCTTATCACTGCGGGCGCGATCAGGGTGCGTAACCCGGCCACGACCCCAATTGTAAACGCGCGCGCCAACATCATCATCACTCCTGACAAAAACAGACCTGAAGAAGGTGTCATCTGCGCATAGTCTTTACATCGGCAAAATGGGGGATACGTCCTCCAACCATAAATATTACATCAGTTGGTCAAACCGCTCGCGCATTTAAAATTTACATCCGTTCACCCTAAGGTCAGCCACCGCCACCCCCGGAGCCTCCCATGGATACTTGTCACCACCCGAGCTCGGCCACCGCAACCTTGCCGCTGGCGCGCGGTGTCTGGCTTGATCGATTTCGGCGGGTGCGCGCCCAGACCCTTGAACGGGTCGCCCCGCTTACGCCCGAGGACATGGTGGTGCAGTCCATGCCGGATACCAGTCCGGCAAAATGGCATCTGGGGCATACCACCTGGTTTTTTGAGACCTTCCTGTTAAAGGGCTGGTCCGATTATAAGCCCTTCGATCCGGGCTTCAGCTTTCTTTTCAATTCCTATTACGAGGCCGTGGGGCCGCAGCAACCGCGCGCTCAGCGTGGCCTTCTGACGCGCCCGCCTCTGAGCGATGTGATGGCCTACCGCAGCTATGTCGACCGCCATATGGAGGGTCGCCTTTCAGAACCTCTGACGACAGAGGTCGAAGGGCTTGTGGCGCTGGGCCTTGCGCACGAGGAGCAACATCAGGAACTTCTTCTGATGGACGTCCTTCATCTTATGGCGCAATCGCCCTTGAAGCCGACGGTCGATCTCAACTGGCAGACGGATAAACACGCCGATCAGACAGGCTTCCATCGGTTGGAAGGCGGCCTTGTCGAGATCGGGCATAGGGGTGATAATTTCGCCTTTGACAACGAGGGACCGCGACACAAGGTCTATCTCGAACCCTTCGAAATCGCTGACCGGCTGGTCACCAACGGCGAATGGCTGGCCTTCATGGCGGCCGGTGGGTATCAACAACCGCGGCACTGGCTCTCAGAGGGCTGGGATGCCGTCCGCGACAACGGGTGGGAAGCACCGCTTTATTGGGAACGCACAGGCGACCAGTGGAAGGTCTTCGGTCTGAACGGTTTGCAGCCTGTCGATCCGGAGGCGCCGGTTGTTCATGTCAGCTATTACGAGGCTTGCGCCTATGCAGCCTGGGCCGGGGCAAGGCTGCCGACCGAGTCGGAATGGGAGCACGCAGCAACAACGACGCCCCTTCAGCAACTGGACGATGTCGCGTGGCAGTGGACGCAAAGCGCCTACACCCCCTATCCCGGTTTCCGGTCGGGTGCCGGAGCGGTTGGCGAATATAATGGCAAGTTCATGGTGGGACAGATGGTTCTGCGCGGGGGTGCCTCGGTGACACCTCAGGGTCATAGCCGTCCGTCCTATCGCAACTTTTTCCATCCGGAAAAGCGCTGGATGTTTGCCGGCGTCCGTCTGGCGCGAGACATCCCCTTAAATGCCGGATTTGCCGCCGATGTGGTGGCGGGACTAAGCAAACGACGTAAGGCGCTACCGCCTAAGTATTTTTACGATGCCCGCGGCTCTGATCTTTTCGAAGCCATCTGTGATACGCCGGAATATTATCCGACGCGCACCGAAACGGCTCTGCTCAAAGCGATCTCACCAGCCATCGCGGCTGTCATCCCTGCCGGTGCCGTGCTGGTTGAGTTCGGTTCAGGCGCCAGCCTTAAGACACGGTGTTTGCTGAGCGCCGCGCCTCAGATCGAAGCCTATGTACCCATCGATATCAGCCGCAGCGCGCTGGAAGGCGCGCGAGGCCGCCTATCGGCGGACTACCCCGATTTGACCATCCAACCGGTCGTCGGCGACTTTACGTCGATAGTAAACTTGCCGCCTGAACTGCAGGATCGACCGCGCGTCGGGTTTTTCCCGGGATCGACAATCGGCAACTTTACGCCCGACGAAGCGATCGCGTTTTTAAAAACGGCCCGATGTGTTCTGGGAGCAAATGCGCATTTCATTGTCGGCACTGACATGGTCAAGGACGAAGACACGCTGGTGCGCGCCTATGATGATGCCGCCGGCGTAACGGCCGAGTTCAATAAAAACCTGCTCGTTCGCATCAATCGGGAACTCGGCGGCTCCTTCGACGTCGAGATGTTCACCCACCTAGCGGTCTGGAATCCTGAACATCAACGCATGGAGATGCATCTGGTTTCGCAGGTCGATCAAATCGTAACAGTCGCCGGACACTGTTTTCGTTTTGTATCCGGCGAGCGCTTGCACACGGAAAATTCTCACAAGTTCACGGTGGACACCTTTACAGCCCTTGCTCGCGAGGCGGGCTGGGAGATGGCCAATCACTGGGTCTCGGCCGCCCCAGCCTTCGGCGTTTTCGATCTGATCGCGGTTTCAAGGTAGGCATGATTTCCAGCCCAGGTGTGCAGAACGATTCCACGATACTCAGAACTTAACCTCAAACGGGTCAGGCCTGCGCTCTTTGCTGACATTTTTGTTTCTGCATAACAAAGTCACCCGAAAGCGGCCACCATCTATGTGCCCCTCCCTCGATGGAAAATGTCATTAAAATCTCGGCAATAAATGTAGCCAGGCTTATCCACCGAATTGCGGTAATGAGTCTCCGGCAAACCCAAGGCGCTTCACACAGCTCAAGTCTGGCTTTGGGTGATTGGTGCTTATGCGCCTTGCTCCAGAAGCGGGATAACCCACCTCACCTCAAGCAGGCTTTCCGCATCACTTCGATGCCCTCCCGATCCAGCATACGCACCCCATATGCACAGACTTCACCACGCGTATTAATAGCGACATTGAACGGATAGGCTCCGCTTTTATTGCCCATACCCCGCATGACACCTGCCGGATCGTTCGCGACCTTTAGTAACGTAATGGGGCGCTTCGATGTCGCCAATGGTCGCCGCGCCAGCCATTGACGCGAGCGGCGGATATCACCGGTGGCAATGGCAACAAAGCGCATGTCCGAATACTGATCGGTAAAGGCAGGCAGATGCGCCAGTTCAACCAGACACGGCGCACAGTCCCGATCCCAGAACGACAGTACGAGCAGGTCCTTCGCGCGTTCGGGCAACATATCCGCCACCCGCACGAATTCAGGCCGGTTAAAGCCTTGAAAGGTTACCCCGCGCACATCCTGCGCCGCCGTTGGAAAGGCCAGCAACCCCCAGCACAGGATGAGCTTAATAGCTATACTTGATACCCGCATAAACGAAGCGTCCTCTTGATGGCCCCCAGATATGCGTCACATCGATAGCGCCTTCGTCATCAATCCACAGCATGCTTTCCTTGTCGGCCTGCACATAATCCGTCAGGTTATCAATGCCGACATAGACGCTCAGACTGTCGGGTTTAACGTAGTATGCCACCTGCGCATCTATGGTCGTGAAAGCCGGTGCCCTGCTGCGTTTCGGCGTACCGTCGAAATTGTAACGCCCGGCACCATAAAATCGCTCCAGATCCTGCTGCCCCGTCCAGGTCGCGCGGGCAAAAATATGCAGCGCGGGGATCGGGTCATAATCGATGGCCGCGAACAGGCGGCTGTCCGGTCGGGAAAAGGCCAGCGTGCCTTCAACGAAGTCAAATTCATATTTCTCTGCACCGAAACCGACCATCACCTGAGGCGACAGGCGATAGCTGGCATTGACATCAACGCCCTGCACCGTCACCGCATCAGGACTGGTGGTAAACAGGGTGTAGGGTTCGCCATCGGTGTCGATCTGTCCGGAATCGAGAACGGCGATATTTTTCACCTTCATCCAGTTGTAGCTTGCCGCCACCACCCAGCGCGAATCCGAATAGCTCAGGGCATAGGAGGCGTTATCCGATTTTTCAGGTTCGCTAATCTGACGCAGCACATAGCGCGTATCGAGGATGCCATGATCCTGCTCAAAGAACGAGGTGGGCGCACGATAACCCCGCCCGATGGCCAGACGGCTCGACAGACGGTCGCTATGATGCCACAGAATATTGACGCGCGGCGTGAATATCTCGCCGAAGACGTTATGGTCGTCATATCTGGCCGACAGATTGACCTCCAGCGCCTTGTCAAATCCCGTCACATAGGCCTGCGCGAAGATACCGGGCACCTTATATTCATAGTCATCCAGACCGTCATTATTCTCACCCGCCGCATTTTGTCCGGTCGAGATAAGGTCCTCGAAACGATAATTGGCCCCGAAGGTGACGCTGCCCCAGCTTACGGGACGGTAATAGCTGATCTCGCTATAGGCCTGACGGCTTTCGGCGGCATAAAGGGCGTGTTCATAAAAGCTGTCCTGCTCGTTTTTGGCATAGCCACCCGCAAGCTTCAGCACACCACCTGACAGGTCACGCTCGGCGCTGCCGAGAACTGACGCCCGGTCGGTGAATATAATCTCCGAAAGACCGGCGCGTCCCAGATCCCACGGAATAAAGCCCGATCCGTCCGGCGCGTCCCAGCCTTCAGATGATGCAGAAGCGTTCGTCCCCTTGGACCAGTCAAACGGATTGCCGGTTACGTTTTGCTTGATCGCGTCATAATCCGTGCCCAAACTGCCACCTCCACGATCTTCGGTGATGATGTCGGCACGGCCTTTAAAGCGGAACCCCAGCACGTCATCAAGAAACAGGGCCGCACCGATCAGGGTGCGCTCATAACCCGTATATTGTGAAATGCGCGAGCCGACCGCATCGACCGAATTGTGGTTCTGATAGCTGGTGTTCAGGGCAAACGCCCCCCCATCGAAAACATTCCCCCCATAGAGTTGATAGTTACGCCAGCCGAAATCGCCGGCATCAATGATGGACTCGAACTCAGGCTCGGTCGGGCGCTTGCTGACGATATTGACCACGCCGGATATGGCTTCGGGCGCAATCAGCGAGGTCCCGGCCCCGCGCGACACCTCAATGCGTTCAATGCCCCTGACATTGACACTATCAAGCCCATAAGCACTCGACAGTGACGAAAACAACGGGATGGAGTCGATCATGATCGTGGTGAAGCGACCGGGCAGATTATTCAGCGATACATTACGCACATTACAGATCGAACATTCCGTCTGCACGGCTATACCAGGACGCTTATCCAGCACTTCATTGATATTGACCGCATGCACCCGATCGACCGTTGTCTGGTTATAAACCTCAGTGGCAATGATGGTGTTCCGATCCAGCGCCCCTGAACGCAACGGACGCGCGCCGGAGACAACCACTTCCTGAATATCGTTATGTGCATCTGCCTCCCCGGCCAGCGCTGTAGGGCTATGGATAAGCGCAGGCAGGGAAACTGAAAGCAGCAGACGTTTTGATAAGAGGGCAAATACCGTTTTCGGTTTCATGACGCGACTTCCACACTCGTTACAACATAACAATTGGTGAAAGAGACAGGGCAGGCTGTCAAACCATTTATTGCGTTGCAGCAATGCAAATGCCGGTTTCTTGTCACCTTTGGTGCCGGTGCATGTTTTTTGCGTGTGCGAAGACTAAAAGACACGCTCCGGTTACACTCAGAACAGTTATCCAGTCAGCTTTTGAGCGATCTGGCATGACCGCAGACAAAGCGTCTATTGGCCTGGTTGCTAGAGCATGATCGCCTCAGCACTAAAGAATACAGCGCTACGACTATGACCACCACGAGAAGCGACGAGGCGGCGCGAAAGTTCTTCCGTGACGTCTATCAGAGTACCAGACTTGAGACGAATAGTGACGCAATACCAGACCGACAGACGATTAAGCACCGCAACATCGTCATCAGGATCGGCGGTCCTGACCTCCAGACCCTCGATCAGATTTGTGCCATGGCCACTGCATGCCGCCGCGGATGCCTCCCTGCCACGCTGCCACGCTGCCACGCTGCATCGATTACCTCAACATGACGTGAAATTCATCACCCATTCCGCTTGAGCCGGCGTATCCGGAACGGGCATGCCACGAGCGGTTGCTATACGCGCGAACGCTTCATCAGGTCGGTTATCTATTGTCGCAAGTATGCAAGCCGCGATCATTGATGACCGCCCTATGCCAGCACGACAATGGACGATAATACCGCTCCCATCTACAAGTGCGCTTTTGCATCGGGCGACCAGTTCACGGGTCCGCGACAAAGATGCGGGGACCCCTCGATCAGGGATTGGAAAGGAGGAAAAGGAGAGTCCTGCCCGGATACAGGTGTCGCGCTCTGCGTCCAGCTCAAGATCGTGAACCTCGTGCGGCTCAAGAAGACTTACCACCATGTCAACTGATGCGCTTCGCCAGCTATTAATTTCGTCTTCCAGCCAGTCACCAGCTCGCGGCCGTGCGGCGATGCCTAAGCGACCGGGCAAAAGGCCAGGCGCTTCAATCCAAAACATAGTTTAACTCCAGGTGTATGGAACAATACCACTGATAATGGTGGATATCTGCCCAGATAAAATTCTTCATAAAAAACTACCTTCCTCCTCCAGATTGAGGAGGCACAAGCTTCACACATCCGGCTTACTCCCCGTTTGGTAACCGGATGTTGCAAATGCGCTCATTGATGCTGATCACGTCGTTAATTTTCAGTTTTGTTAGCATGCCGCTACAAGCCCAGACCATCAGCAGGCCCACCACCAGCGTCAGGCAAATCCCTGACAACATCGCGCTTAATAAGGCCGCCACCTTATGC
>JBCEBX010000016.1:0-7633 GCA_039206455.1 Asticcacaulis sp. | reverse complement strand
CACACCGGCCTTAAGCGCACGGAAGGCGGCTTCTTTGAGGTTCGGCGTCAACTGGTGACGGCTGATCAGTTCCTTGATGGCGAAGTAATCAGAAACCGTCAGACCCTTGAAGCCCCACTCCTCGCGCAGGATCTTCGTCAGAAGCCAGCGGTTGGCGTGTGACGGCACACCGTCGATTTCGTTGTAGGACGGCATGATGGCCGCAATCGGCGTCTCGTTGACGATCTTTTCAAACGGCGGGAAATAGACTTCGCGCAGGACGCGCTCGGAAATCTGGGCTGGCCCGACATTGGTGCCGTTTTCTGGCTGACCATGACCGGTCATGTGTTTCAGCGTAGCAAACACCTTATCCGGTGCCAGCTTGCGCTCGGTGCCGGAGAAGCCCTTGACCGAGGCCACCCCCAGAACGCCCATCAGATAGGTGTCTTCGCCGAAGGTTTCTTCAACGCGGCCCCAGCGCGGCTCACGGCAGACATCGACCACCGGCGTCAAAGCCAGATTGGCCCCACGCGCCCGCATTTCCTTGGCGCAGACGGCATAGATGTCTTCAACCATTTGCGGATCAAAGGCCGAGGCCATGGCAATGGCTTGCGGGAACGAGGTCGCATCACGTGCTACATAGCCGTGAAGGGATTCCTCGTGCATGAACATCGGGATGCCCAGACGGGTCTTTTCAACGGCCCATTTTTGCGCCGCATTGATATAGGTTGCCGTCTCAAAAGCGGTACGGTTGACGACTTCGGCGTCAGCACCGGCATTTTCATTGCCTTCGCTCATGCCGCGTTTGTCGCTTGGGCGGGCGATCATGCCGAGACCATTGGGGAATTCAGCCGAAGCCTTTTTCGGATCGAAATCGCCTTTGGCGTTGTTGATCTTGCCCTTTTCGAGCCAGATACACTGCATCTGGGCGACTTTTTCCTCTAAGGTCATGCGCCCCAGAAGGTCGTTGGTGCGCGCCTCAACCGAGGCGTTGGCGTCCTTATATAGCGGTTTCCCCTGGGCGGAGGCCGATCCGGCGACGCCTAAAAACAGAGCGGTAGCGCTAACATTTGCAGTGAAACCTCGGCGCGTAACGGTTGTCGTAGCTTGGGTCATTTCATACTTCCCTTATGGTGGTTTTTTTCTGGTTGTTATTCAAAAAGCGTCCCGCTCCGTCTGCGGCGGAGCGGTATCTCAACGGCGAACTCAGCCGTGTACGAACTCTGGTGAAGCACAGTGGCGTTTAATAAACTCAGCCTGACTGGGCATGACCTGTGACGATCGATAGATGACGTCCTTGATGTCATGCAGTCTGGCCTTCAGTTCCTCATCCGTCAACATCTCAACGACCGGATCATAGCTTCGTGACTGCATTCTCTGGCCGGTCATGACGGCAAACCAGCTTGTGTCGTTAAACAGCTCAAGGTCTTCGCGGAAAATACGCCCGCGGCTTTGGAATACTTCGTATTTTTCCTTAAGCCGGTCAGGCAGAGGAATATTACGGCAATAGTCCCAATAGGGCGTGTCATCGCGTTCCGTGGCATTGAAATGCAGCACCAGAAAATCACGAATATATTCATATTCGTTGGTGCTTAAGGTGTTGAAGCGGTCACGGTCCGCCGGTTCAAAATCCTTATCGGGGAACAGTTGCAGAAGCTTGGCGATACCGCTCTGGATCAGGAAGATCGAGGTCGATTCCAGAGGCTCCATAAAGCCCGCCGCCAGACCGATAGCCACAACATTCTTGTTCCAGAACTTTTTGCGGTGCCCCCCGACAAATTTGATCAGGTGGGGTTCCTGAATATATTTGCCGTCCAGATTCTGAAGGAGTGTGTCGCGCGCCTTTTCCTCATCGACAAAGTTGTTCGAGAAGACATAACCCGTGCCGATACGGTGCTGGAGGGGAATACGCCATTGCCAACCCGCTTCGCGCGCGGTGGCGCGGGTGAACGGTGTAAAGCCTACCGTCTTGCCGTTTTCATCACGGTGGTATTCGCACTGTGTCGCCCAGGCACGGTTATTGGGCAGATATTTAGACCAGTCATTATAGCCGGTTTTCAGCACCTGCTCGATCAGCACGCCTCGGAAGCCCGAACAGTCAATAAACAGTTCGGCCTCAAGGCGTTCACCATTCTCAAGCTTAATGGCGGTGACAAAACCGTTTTCCGGATTCTGTTCGACATCAACGACCTTGCCTTCGACGCGGGTGACGCCATGCGCTTCGGAAAATCGGCGCAGAAATTTGGCATAGAGGCTGGCGTCAAAGTGGAAGGCATAGGAAATATTGGCGATGGGGGAGTTTTTCGCCGAACGATCCGCGCGCATGAAGCGGTTTTCGCGTGCAGCAACCGACATCAGATTATAGTCGGAAATTGAATCCACCACCCCAAGGGTCTGAAGCTTTTGCCAGTAGGCATGGAATGATACACCGCGCATATCAACGCCGTAAGGGCCAAAGGGGTGAAAATAGCGGTCGCCCTTACGCGCCCAGTCAACAAACTCAATGCCCAGCTTAAATGAGCCGTTAGTCTGACGGACAAAGTCGTTCTCATCCAGACCCAGAAGCCGGTTAAAAACATTCAGTTGCGGAATGGTCGCCTCACCGACGCCCACCGTGGCGATCTGTTCGGATTCGACCAGCCTTATGTCGGCATAGTCCTTGCCCAGAATCTTGGACAAGGCCGCAGCGGTCATCCACCCCGCCGTGCCGCCACCGATAATGATGATCGACTGAATCCGGTTCTCACGCATAAACCTACGCTCCTGCTTCCTCTGTATTTTAAATAACGTCACGACGGTTCAGGCCCGCCCTGACGCCGCCTGCTCTATCTGCTGCCGGAGTATGGCAAAGGATGGTAGGCGATTGATTTCATGGTTGATGATATTGCGCATCTGTTCAAGCCTTTTCAGCGTCAAAGTCTTATCGAGCGCATCAATCGTGCGGTCATAACGCTCAGGCCGGATGCCCCGCCCCCACAAAAGCGAAAGGAAGTCGGCTTCACTGGCCGTTTCATCGTCCAGCATCTGAATGTAACCGCGACTTCGGAAATAGCTGACCTTTTGCCGCACGCTTTCTGACCAGCCTGATTCCGCATAATGCAGCCGCGCAAAATCAGCCGTACGGTCAAAGCTTTGAGTCAGCACACGGTTATATTCCCGCGCCAGTTCCGGCCGGTTTTCCTGATCGGGAAACAGCGCCAGAAACTGCGTCAGTTCGTGCTGAATAAACATCAGTTCATGCAGGCCAATGCCGTCCAGCACCCCTGAGGCCTCACCGATGCTTAGCACATTATCCTGCCAGAAGGCGGTGCGTCGACCCTGTACAAAGGTTTCGATTTCGGCTTCAGCACCCATGTCTCCCAACAGGTTTCGCGCCTGATCCGCAGTCATTTGGCGGCTGTCATAGACGAGCCTGATCCGGTCTTCGCCGCCCACGGGCCGCCGCAGCATAAAGCCGCCGTCCACTATCGTAATATGATTGGCCGCCCGTTCATTGGCATGAGGGGCGCCGACCTCAATGGCCCGATCATGAAACAAGCCGTCTGCGGCCACAAACGGCACGTTCCGTTGCTCCGTCAGCCAGCCGTCAGCATCAATGAAAAAGTCCGCCTCGACCGTCTGACCGCCCCCAAGCTGTATCGCACTGACCTTACCCAGCCCATCACGGCGAAAACCAGACGGCGTGCCTTCAATGACCCTGACCATGGGTGAGGCCGTTTTCAGCAAGCGCCCATAGGCCGCAGCATCAAGATTGAGGCCATGCCCCACGCCGGAAAGCGGAGACTCCATCGCCGACACGGGCGGTGTAAAACGCCCCGAAGCCGCAAGTTTCACCGCGGGGGCATAGTCGTCTATATCGACCATCCCCGTCTGCTGCGCCTGCCAGGTCAGGAAATGATGGAAGGGGGCCGTATTCAGGCGCACACCATAGTCACCAAAGGCGCGCCAGAAGGTCTCAGCCCCAAAACCGTCGTATTGGCTTCCATAAAACGGCAAGGCCATCGCCTCGGTTAACAGTTGCGCCTCACTTAAGCCCATGCGCGCATTGAAGGCACGAAACGAGGGGGGCGCACTTAAGGCACGGCGACTTTGCGGCGTACCCGTCGTCACCAGACTGACCTGTGTCAACTGACGCCCATCCAGCGCCTTTAAGCTATGGCCCAGATAAGCAGCCGCCATCCATGCCGCATAGCTGTCACCAATAATGACGATGTGTCTGAGCGCTTTCATATTAATGCAACGCCTTTTCCGGAGTGACCGATCCCGGGCAATAGGCCTCAAGGAAGGCTCCATTGGACGGCATGGCGCCTACCGCCTGATCAATGCGGGATTTGGTACGCACCATCAGCGCCTCAAGCTCGGCATCGTTCAGACGCTCACTCAAAGGATCATAGCTATCCGGCATGACGCCCTGCCCGAAATAGACCGACAGCCAGCTCGGCTCCAGGAAGAATTTTTGTTTGTAATTGACCACGACGGCCCGCTGACGGAACAGGTCCATCTCATATTTCAGGGCGTCAGGTATATCCATTGTCCGGCAATAGTTCCAGAACTCGGAATCTGTACGCTCGGTCGCGTGGTAATGCAGGATCAGGAAGTCACGTACCCGCGTATATTCCATACTCATGATGCGATTATATTCATCGCGGTCTTCGTCGCGGAAATCCCTGTCGGGGAACATCTCGACCAGATTGGTTACCGCCAGATGAATGAGATGGATCGAGGTCGATTCAAGCGGCTCAAGAAAGCCTGACGACAAACCGATAGCCACCACATTCTTATTCCACTGTTTCTTACGCTTTCCGGTAACGAATTTCAGAAGTTTCGGCTCAGTAAGCGTCGGCCCCTCAAGATTATTCATCAGCGTATCGAGCGCATCCTGCTCATCTATAAAGGCGCTGGAATGGACATAGCCATTGCCCAGACGATGCTGAAGCGGGATGCGCCACTGCCAGCCAACCTTATGCGCCGTATTGCGCGTCAGGGGCAGATGACCTTCGCGAATCTCGCAATTCACCGCCCAGGCCCGGTCATTGGGCAGCCAGTGGCTCCAGTCCTCATATCCGGTTTTCAGCGTCTGCTCGATCAGCAGGCCATGAAAGCCCGTGCAGTCAATAAACAGGTCAGCCTCAATGCGCTCACCACTGGCCAGTTGAATCGCCGTAACATCGCCGGTTTCCGGATGCTGCTCAACATGGGTGACCTTGCCTTCGGTGCGCAAGACCCCGCGCGCCTCGCTATATTTGCGCAAATAAGCCGCATAGAGATAGGCGTCGAACTGATAGGCATAGGAAAAGGTCGATAAAACCGATTGCGGGTCTTTGTCAGGTAAGGCAAACCGCGCCTTATTCATCATCTGCACCGACAGAGCATAGTCACCAATCTCGGACGCCAGCCCTTTTTTATGCGCCCTGACCCAATGATGATGAAAGCCGACACCAGCCACAGATTCGCCAAAAGCGCCGAACGGGTGGGCATAGCGCAGACCTTCGCGGCCCCAGTTGCGGAATTCATTGCCTAATTTGAAGGTCGCCTGCGTGCTTTTCATGAATTCACGCTCGTCCAGACCCAGGCGCGCGTTAAAATATCTGATGTGTGGCACGGTTGCTTCACCTACACCCACCGTGGCGATTTCTTGCGATTCGACCAGACGAATATTCAAATCCGCGTGATTATAAAGATGAGACAAACTGGCAGCCGAAATCCAGCCTGCTGTGCCGCCACCGACAATCAGAACACGCTTTATTTTTTTATCATTATAATCAGTCACTTTTATTCGTCCCCGCACAGCCTCGATACTATATGCCAAGGCTATTATTTATTTATATGACAATTGGACGTTTTGTCCGATTAATGTATATGTTGTCAGACATATACATCTATTGCGCCGCAACCAAAGCATATACAGCGCCAATATATGTATATTAAGGCAACACCTCCCCTTATGACTTGTGACGCATTCTTGACACAAGCTTTATACTAACCTAAAAAATACGGGAATGATAGCGCTAACAACTATCATCAATCAGGGAAGAACATCATGAGAGATTCAAAACGAACGCGCGGCACGCCGCGCCCATACGGTCGTAATGTATCCGCAGCAGCTATGCTTTGCGGCGTTTCGGCCGTTGCCTTATCGGCATTCGCCGCACCCGCCTTTGCGCAAACCACAGCGCCTGCGGCCGAAGAAGTCGAAGAAGTCGTCGTTACCGGCATCCGTCGTTCGCTGCAAAATGCCCAGACCATTAAACAGAACTCAGACGTCATTGTTGATTCTGTAACCGCCGAAGATATTGGCGCCCTGCCCGACCGTTCGGTGACCGAAGCGCTTCAACGTATTCCGGGCGTCTCCATCAACCGCTTTGCCGCCGGTGTTGACCCCGACCACTTCTCGGTCGAAGGCTCCGGCGTCACGGTTCGCGGCCTGAACATGACCCGTTCTGAACTGAACGGGCGCGATGCTTTCACGGCCAACAACGGCCGCGCCCTTGGCTTTGCTGACGTGCCTTCCGAACTGATGGCAGGCGTTGATGTATACAAAAACCCGTCAGCCGATCGTATCGAAGGGGGTATCGCCGGTACGGTTAACCTGCGCACGCGTGTACCGTTTGATTCGCGCGGTCAGGTTATCTCCTTCTCTGTCGAGGGCTCCTATGGTGACTTTGCCGAAGAATGGACCCCGACCGGTTCCATTCTCTATTCCAACCGCTGGGATACTGAATATGGCGAATTCGGCCTGTTGTTTAACCTTGTCCACTCCAAGCTGAAAACCCGTTCCGACGGCATCCAGATCAGTGACTTCGCTTGCCGTTATAACGGCGCAGGCGGCAGCTATACACAGTTCGGCATTACCACTCAGGATAATCCGGGCGTTATTACAAATCCGGGCGTTGCCTGTCTTGATGCCTCGCTTAATAACGGCACCACCCAACCCGGCGTCTATTTCCCACGCGGAATGGCGATGCGTTCATCCGAACATGATCGCACCCGCGAAGGGCAGGCCTTCGCGGCCCAATGGCGCTCAACTGACGACACCATGCTGGCCACCTTCCAGTATCTGCGTTCCGAAGCCACTCAGGCATGGACCGAACATGCTATTGAAATTGCTTCAGATAACGTCCGCGATACCGGCCCCGTCGGTGGGCAACAAGCCGTTGGGGATGCACGTCCTGTTTGGGGCACGGATGTCGAATTTGATGAATCCGGCATTTTCACCAGCGGCGTGATTACGTCGACCACTCTGGGCTGGAGCACCGGGCATGATGCCAATGCACGCCGGCCTGCCTATGGCCTGCAATCCAACAATATTCGTCGCGATGAACTGACGACAAATGTGACCGAAGATTTTGGCTTCAATTTCAAATGGACGCCAAATTACAACTGGGGCATCAGCCTTGACCTTCAGCGGGCACAATCAACCGTCGATGCAACCAGCATGGGCCTTTGGGCGTCTACATGGCAAGATGCCGCCATTACACTTAATGGTAAGGACCTGCCAGACGTTCAGTTCCTGAAACCCACCCAGATCAGCCCGATCAATGGCGGCACACCGGGCGGCACCAATGTTTACCTGCAAGGGGCCAACTCGGAATATTCAGATCCATATAACAACTTCTGGCGCTCCGCCATGGATCACTTTGAACAGTCCGAAGGC
>JBCEBX010000015.1:0-7648 GCA_039206455.1 Asticcacaulis sp. | reverse complement strand
GGTCAGGCCATGACGGAGATGGAAAACATCATCGCCACCTTACCTGCGGGCATCAGCTATGAGTGGACGGGTCTGTCCTTGCAGGAACGCGCTTCGGGTGCGCAGGCACCGATGCTCTATGCGATCTCGATCCTTGTGGTGTTCATCCTGCTGGCCGCGCTTTATGAAAGCTGGTCGATCCCGCTGGCCATTATCATGGTCATCCCGCTGGGTGTGGTCGGGGCGCTTCTGGCGACCATGACACGCGGTCTGTCGAACGATATCTACTTCCAGGTGGCCTTGCTGACCATTATTGGTCTTAGCTCGAAAAACGCCATTCTGATCGTGGAATTCGCCAAGCAGAACCATGAAAACGGCATGAGCCTGATTGATGCCACGCTTGAGGCCGTTCGTGTCCGCCTGCGTCCGATCATCATGACGTCTCTGGCCTTTACCGCCGGTATCTCGCCGCTGTTCTTCGCCAATGGTGCGGGGTCGGGCAGCCAGAACGCCATCGGTACAGGTCTGGTCGGCGGCATGATCTCGGCCACCTTCCTTGCCATCTTCTTTATCCCGCTGTTCTTCTATATTATCGAGAAGGCCTTCAAGGCGGACGAGAAGCACCTGAAAAAGCTGGCGGTTGAGCGTGATGCGCTGGAACGTCTGGCCGAGTTTGAAAAGAAGAACCCCAATGACCACACGGGAGCCCACTAATATGACCTCTCTGGTTAAACTGACACTCATGGGGGCGGCGAGCGCGGTTGTTTTAAGCGCCTGTTCGCTGGCACCACACTACGAGCGCGGGGTTTTGCCCACCTCTCAGGCCTGGCCGGTGGCGACCGAGATTTCGGCGCAATCGGCTGACAGCCTTGGCTGGCGCGAGGTATTCCTCGATCCGCGTCTGCAAAAGACGATCGAACTGGCGCTTGATTATAACCGCGACCTCAGGGTGGCGGTGCTGAATGTCGAGCAGGCGCGTGCCCAGTATCGTATTCAGCGTTCGGCGCTGGTGCCTAATCTGGATGGCACGATTTCGGCGACGAAGACGGAAGCACCTGTGCCTGCGGATAATGGTGTGGACGGTGAAATTGATTTTGCCAAAAGTGAAAACTTTTCGGCCAATTTCGGGGTTACGGCCTATGAACTTGATCTGTTCGGACGGGTGCGCAGTCTCAATCAGGCGGCCCTCAACGATTTCTTCTCACGTGAGGAAAACCGCAAGGCCGTGCAGATTTCCATCGTTGCGGCCACGGCTCAGGCCTGGCTGGGGCTGGCGGCGGATCAGGAACTGCTGACCCTGTCGCGTCAAACGCTTCAAACGCGTGAAGAAGGCTTGTCTCTGACGCAACGCCGGTTTGATGTCGGGGCGGCGTCGCAGCTTGAGCTTAGCCAGCAAACCATTTTGGCGGAACAAGCGCGTAATGATGTCGCGACCTATGAGGCGCTGGTGCAGCAGGATCTGAATGCCCTGCGTTTGCTGGTGGGGACAGAGTTGCCGATCAATATCATCCCGCGCGCCTTCCCTGAGAATGCGATTCTCAGCACGATTCCGGTGGGTGTGCCTTCTGAGGTTCTGCTCAACCGTCCGGACGTCATGGCGGCGGAATATAACCTCAAGGGGCGCAACGCCAATATCGGTGCGGCGCGGGCGGCATTCTTCCCGAGCATCAGCCTGACGGGTTCGGCGGGCTATAGCTCGACGGATTTTGATCAGCTGTTTGATGGCGGTTCGACCTGGACCTTCAGGCCGAGCATCAATATTCCGATCTTTGATGCGGGTGCGCGTATTGCCGGTGCGCAGTCAGCTGTGGCTGGTCGCGATATCGCTCTGGCGCAATATGAGCGTTCGATCCAGACCGCTTTCCGTGAAGTTTCGGATGCGCTGGCGGTGCGTTCGACGATTGATCGTCGTCTGGCGGCGCAGACCTCAGTGCTGGGGGCGGCGCAGTCAACGGTCGATCTGTCTCAGGCGCGCTTTGATGCCGGTATCGATTCCTATCTCTCGCTCTATGATGCGCAGCGTACCTATTATACGGCGCAGCAGGGCCTGATTAACACGCGTCTGCTGCGTGAGATCAATCTGGTGTCGTTGTACAGCGCTCTTGGGGGCGGGTTCGACGCAGCGGAATAGGCTGTGAGATAAGCAAAATAGAAAGGCCCCGATGGTTAGCGCTATCGGGGCTTTTTTGTGCTTGTACATCTGAGAGGGAAAGAAACCCTCCCGTCACTTTGCTTTCGCAAAGCGCCACCCTCCCGCAAAGCAGGAGGGAGAAGGATCAAGCTCAAACCTAAAAAAACGCACCGTCACAGGGACGGTGCGTAAAGGTAGGGGAGACAGATCGGAACCGGAGCGGATAACCGCTCCGGGAGTTTAGTAACGGTAGCGCAGACCGAAGGAGACGCGTTTACCGGTTGTGCGGAACTCTTTGGTGCGGTCTTCACTGACAGAGTAAAGGAACTCTTCTTCGTCCGTCAGATTCAGGCCGTCGACAAAGACGGTGAAGTTCTTGGTTACGTCATAGGACAAGCTGGCATCAAGCTGGCCATAGGCATCGAAGTATTCCGGTTCAGTATTGCGGCCTATAGCTGTCTTCAGGAAGTTATCGCGCCATGTGTAGGCCAAGCGTGCCTGAATACCGTATTTTTCATAAAAGCCAATCAGGCTGTATGAACTCTTGGACAGGCCTTCCAAGCTATAGGTATTACCCGTCACGGCGTTCGTATAGTTGGCATTGGAGTCGGCATAGGTGTAACTCGCTTGCGCACCGAAGCCATCCCATGGTGAAGGCAACTGGCTGAAGACCTGTCGGTAGAGGATTTCATATCCTTTAACCGTTGCGCCTTTACCGTTTACTGGCACCGTTACAGAGAATTCAACCTCATCCACTTGCTGCTTTGTCGTGGAGGTGGTGACGAATGAATGTATTTCCTTGTGGAATAAAGCGAGTGATAACAGCGACATATTATCGAAGTACCACTCGGCGCCAGCCTCAAACTGATTGGCACGGAAGGGTTGTAGGTCTGGATTGCCCGTACGAAGGGTTTCATTGCCTGGGTTGGTTTGAATGCTTTGTGCAGGCGAGAGGTCTGACATGGTCGGACGGGTTAATACTTTCGACGCACCAAAACGTAAGACGAATTCAGGCGTTACCGACAGCTTCGCGTTAAACGATGGCAAAACATCACTATATTCGCCACGGAAACCTACAGGGACAACACCTGAGAGGATAATCTCGTTCTGACCGCCACCCGTGGGTTTAGCGCTCAGGATAGTACGTGACGCTCCGGTTGAAGTGTAGGTTGTGCTTTCGACGCGCACGCCAAAATTAAGGTCGAGACCCATATCACCGATATAGGTGCTGTAGTTGCTCATCAGGTAACCGATTGCCACCTTCTCATCTACTACAGACGAACCGGCCGGGCTGAATACGCCAGGCGCAAAGTCCTTGCCGTCGATGTCGGCTTGAGCCTTAACGGCGGCAATGACTTCATTGGTGTCATATATCAGCCAGTCGCGCAGGATGTTACCGTTGTGACTGGAGAAGAAGTTACGATTCGTGTTGGCGAATAGTGATGGAGATAGGGCAAAGTTGGAATCACAGTAAGCGCATTGCTGGCCAAATGGCATTTCATTACGGTCTGTGACCTTGATGCGCTTCTGAAGGCCCATGCCGCCAAATAGCGTCCATTTATCATTCGCTACCCATTTCGCATCAATCTTATATTCGTTTACTTCATCGTCATAGTCTGCACCGCCGCCCCAGATGTAATAGTGGGCGGTAATGCCCTGCGGGTTCGTAGCGGCGTCGGAATAATTAGGGCTTTCGAAGCCATAGTCATAGATCGGGCTTCCGCCACGACGGTCGAACCAATGATTGATGTTCTTGCGACGGATTGTAGCGAAGTTGTTATCTTCCTTACCGCGGCGTTCAGCTTTGGAATGCGCGGCATCAAAAGTCAGAGTCAAGCTTGGGGACACACGCCAATTAGCGTTGAAGCCGAGCATAGAGGTTGTAACCTTACGATGATCAAATTGAATGATCTGATCGACAAAGCCGCCTTCGTAGCGTTGGTAAACCGCTTCGTTGCCTTCAACGATCTGCTCAACCAGTGTGCCACCGGCGAAATCATAAGCCAAGCCGGTTTGCTGTTCGAAAATGTCAGCTTTAGAATAGAAACCATCCAATGACAGGGTCAGATTATCGACGGGCTTCCATTGAAGGGCACCATTCATGCCGGTCATTTTCTTTGAGCGTTCAAAGAAGAACGGTGACAGGTTGGATGGCATCGAAATGTTGCTGAATGGTGCTACATTCGGCCCGATGCGCGCACCCTGAACCACTGTGCCATCAATGGTGCGGTTATAATATGTGCTGTTCGATGAGCGTTTGACATGACCTGCGCCAATGGTGAATTCGTCAATACGGGTGTCCTGATCCAGATATGAAGCGGCAAGCGCCAAACCAAGCGTGCGATCTTCGTTGCGCCAGCTGACAACGCCTGAGGCTTTGGGGCTGTTCTTGTCAGCGAGAGACGCGTGAACGCCACCGATAGAGGCGGCGGCAGCAAAGGTCGGCTGATCCAGTGGGCGCATAGTGCGAACGTCAATAGTAGCACCTACTGATGCCCCCATGATATTGGCCTGAGGTGTTTTATAGATATCGGCGCCCGAGATGATTTCCGAAGGCAGAACGTCGAACGAAAATTCACGGCCCTTATTGTCAGTCGCCAACGTGCGGCCATTGACGGTAACCGCATTGAACTGAGGCCCAAAGCCACGAACAGAAACCCACTGGCCTTCGCCACGGTTACGTTCGATGGTGACGCCTGCGATGCGTTGCAGGGATTCGGCGACGTTCTGATCCGGCAGCTTGCCGAGATCTTCGGCCGCGATGGAGTCAACCACGCCAATGGCAGATTTCTTGATGTCGATGGACGCCTTAAGGCCGCGGCGGATACCACGCACAACGACTTCTTCGATTTCACCTGAGGCTTCGGGGGTGTCAACGGCCTGTGCGGCTGCCCATTGCGGTGTGATCAGGGCAACAGACAGAGCGGTAGCGGCCATCATGATGGATTTTCTGGACATAAACATTTCATCCCGTGGTTATGCGTGGCTCTTTGGGTTCCACGCTGCTTATGATGAGAAGTTATGTTAACATCATACATATGTCAAATTATGATATTATGTCTGATTATATCTTGTGTGATTTATTCGCGCTTAGTGCCCCGTGTCCGGACGGATTTAGGGGTGGGTTCTAAGGTCTGAATTGTTGAAAGATTCTACTCAAGTTGACTGAGATTGGCGGGTTGCGGCCTCATGAAAAAGCCGTATCAGCCTGTGGATGAGCGGATGTAATTCTGGTTGGTCTATATAATTGATTATATGTCATTTTATGTTCCGCCTGTGTCGTTTCGGGTCGGTTATGACCGGATTGCCGGTTTGGGCTTGTTGTGGTCATTTTAACACAATTCTGAGGGTTTCCCACTTATTTATCATCAAATATCTGATGTAAAATGATGTAATTATTGGATTTACTCAGACTAAAAAAGCCCTGCTTTCGCAGGGCTTTGTGAGGAAAAGATTAATTTGACGTTTTATCTGACAGACCGGATCGGTAAAACACAGAGCGACGAGCCAAAAACAAAGATAATGGCGGCGATGAAAAGCACCGCATAGTTATGTCCGAACATATTGAGTAATATGGCGGCCATGACAGGGCTTAAGATCTGGGGGATATTAACGGCGGTTGTCAATATGCCGAGATCCTTGCCTTCGTCGCCGTCTTCGGTTTTCGGCAGAACCTGCGTCATCAGGGCCATGTCAATCGACATAAACGCGCCGTAACCCAGACCGATGATTGCGGCATAGGCATACATGCCGGTCATGTCGGGTCGCAGCAGCGGCATGAGCATGGCTATGCCCATGATCAGGCTGGCACCGAAAACGAAGGGTTTGCGGCGTTGCAGCCAGTCGGACAGGAAGCCCGATACCACCGAGGAAAAGACCAGACAGACAAAGGTGACCATAGCCAGTTTGGCGATGGCGGTATTGGCCCCTTCGGTGCCCAGCCCGATATAGTCCTGAAGGATATAGAGCATATAGGTGGCAATCGCCTGATAGCCCATATAGATGGTGAAGCGACCGGCAAAGGCCCAGGCGAAATCAGGGTGCGCCTTGGGGTCGATCCAGAAGCTTTTGAGGAAAGTTTTGACGTCGAATTTTTTGCGCGGGATGTGTGTGGCCGGAGATTCGCGATTGATCACCACAAAGGCCAGACAGCAGGCGGCAATAGCCAGGGCGAACAGGCCATAGGCAAGGACACGTTCACCGGCGAGAAAACCGGCGACTACCGTGCCGGCGGTGAGACCTGCGGTCATGCCGGCACCGACAAAGCCTGAGACGACACCGCGCGTTTCCGGCGGGAAGCGGTCGGCGATGATCGTCGTCATGGCTGGTTGCATGGAATTATAGGCGACGGTGGCCATGACCCAGAAAATCATCAGTGACCAGAAGGTGGTCATCAGGGACACGCCGAACAGGGCAAATGATCCGATCAGTGACCCCAGCGCAATCCACGGCGAGCGTCGGCCCCAGCGGGTGCGCGTGCGATCAGACAGGGCACCGGCAATGGGTGTCGTCAGGGTCGAAAAGACCGAGGTAATGGCGAACAATATGGCGAGATTATTGGCCTTATTGGCCGGATCAAATTCGGCAATCTGACCGGGCAGGAGGACGCCTAAGACGCCGGAATAGAGCGCCATCAGGACGAAGAAATTGACCATCAGCGAGTTTTGCAGCACCAGACGTCTGGTGCCGCTGACGTGCTGGGAAGTGTCCGGTGTGGCTGTGGTCATGTGCGTTTCCTTTATTATCATTATGCCCCCTCCGGCGGGATTTCGCCCGCCACCTCCTCCAGCAAGCTAGGTGAGTTTGTACAGGCGTCGGGCGGTATTGTGGCGGATGGCGGCGCGGTCTTTGGGTGACAGGTCAGAGGTGGCGGCCTCAATGACGTCAAGCCAGCGGGCATAGCCGCCTGCCAGATCAACCACCGGCCAGTCGCCGCCGAACAGGCAGCGGTCGGGGCCGAAGCTGTCGATAGCATGGTGAATATAAGGCGTCAGGTGATCCGGTTGCCAGTGATCCCAGTCGGCCTCGGTTGTCAGGCCGGAAATCTTGGTGGCCAGATTGGGGAAGCCCGCAAGGGTTTTCAGATGGGTCGCCCAGTCGCTGCCCGTGATGTCGCCCTGATGGGTTTTGATGTCCGGCTTGCCCAGATGATCGAGGATCACAATCGCTTCGGGAGCGCGGTCAAACAGGATGTTCAGTGTACGGATCAGTTCCGGCATCTGATGCACCTTTGAGCAGATATCGATGCTCAGGCCTGCGCGGGCAACTTCGGTCAGGCCATCAATATAGTCAGGCGATGAGGTGAAGCCGTCGGGTTCCCCCTGTACATTGCGGCGAATGCCCTTGAGTTTGGCGACGGTTTTCAGGGTGGCAATGTCTTCGGCGACGGCGGTGCCTTTTTCCAGCGGGGCATAGGCGACAATGCCGCCGATCTTTAAGGCCGGGTGGGCGATGGAATTGACCCATTGCGCTTCTTTTAAGGCATGGGCGGGATTGTCAGAGGCCTGAACGAACACGGCCTGTTCTGTGGGGATATTC
>JBCEBX010000014.1:0-7688 GCA_039206455.1 Asticcacaulis sp. | reverse complement strand
GATCAGGGCCTTTGCCCTTCAGGCACCGGCATGTGACCTTACGTCAGGGGCGGTAACACTGCTCGGAGCCGGTGGCGCATCACGGGCGGTGGTGGCCTCGCTTCTGCGTCTCGGCTGCAAGGACGTGCGCATCGTCAATCGCACCGTTGCCCGTGCCGAAGAACTTGTCTTTGCCTTCAAAGAAAAGGTTACGGCCTATGGTCTTACGGATGTGGAAAAAGCCTTCGCGGGATCGGTTGCGGTTATAAATGCCGCCTCCGGCGGGCCTTTGCCTCCGCTTTCCGGCCTCGATCCGTCGGCCTGTGTTATGGACATGACCTATCGTCCCCTGAAAACCGCGTGGCTACAGGCCGCTGAGAATGCCGGTCTGGGGATCGTTGACGGTTTGGGTATGCTGATCGAACAGGCACGCCCGTCATTTGAAGCCTTTTATGGTGTTGCCCCCGATGAGGCTCAGGACGTCAGGCGACTGGCACTCGATTTTCTCGGTGAAGCATGATCCATATAGGCCTGACCGGTTCCATAGGTATGGGCAAATCGACCGTCGCCCAGATGTTCAGAGACGAAGGCATTCCGGTATCTGATGCTGATCAGGTGGTTCACCAGCTCTATACGCAGTCTAAACCGCTGAAATTAGCCCTGACCGAAGCCTTTGGCGATGTTTTGACCAATGAGGTTGTCGACAGAGCTAAATTGTCTTCGCGTTTGCAGGCAGATACCAAAGGTTTTTCGCTTCTTGATGCGATTGTTCATCCCTATGTGGCCGCTGAACGGGATAGGTTTGTGAAGACGAACCGTGAAGCGGGTACCAGGCTTATTGTCTCGGACATACCGCTTTTGTTTGAAACGGGCGCAGAGGCACAGTTTGACAAGGTCGTGGTCGTGAGTGCTCCCCCTGCGGTGCAAGCTCAACGTGTTTTGGCACGTCCGGGCATGACATCTGAGAAATTCGCACAAATCCTCAGTCGCCAGACGCCGGATACTGAAAAACGTCAGCGTGCTGATTTTGTCATCGATACGGGTCAGGATATTGAGGCAACGCGCGCCGACGTCAGGGCGCTTATCAACCGGCTAATTGGTGAATAGCTGGACAAGCGGCAGAAAGAGATTCACAAACAGCTATGGCCAGAGAAATCGTCCTTGATACGGAAACCACCGGTATTGACCCTAAAAAAGGGCATCGCCTGATCGAAATCGGCTGCCTTGAGATCGAAGACCTGTTGCCGACGGGTCGGACTTTTCATCGTTACGTCAATCCCGAACGTCTGATTGAGCCGGACGCCATCCGTGTGCACGGCATCACCGATCAAATGGTTGCCGATAAGCCAAAATTTGCCGAAATAGTCGATCAGATGCTTGAGTTTATTGGGGACTCTAAAATCATCGCGCACAACGCAGCCTTTGACCGCGGCTTCGTGAATATGGAACTTGAGCGGCAAAACCGTGCGCCGCTTGTCACCGAGCAATGGATCGATACGCTGGAAATGGCCCGTCACCGCTTTCCGGGTATGGCCAATTCGCTCGATGCCCTGTGTAAGCGGTTTAATATTTCGCTGGCCGAGCGTGACAAACACGGGGCCTTGCTCGATGCCCGTCTATTGGCCGGCGTCTATCTTGAGCTGCATGGCGGCAAGGAGCGCGGGCTTGATCTGGCTATGGCCGGAAGCGTCGGTGCGAGCGGACAACCGCTAGAAGCCGTCGACTATGGGGTGCGGCCCAATCCCCTGCCCTCATTTATTCATCCCGAAGAAGCCGAAGCCCATCAGGCCTTTTGTCTCAAGTTTCTGAAAGATAAAAACCTTTGGGGTTATCAGGCGCAATAAAAAAAGGGCAGGTAATGAACCCGCCCTTTTGAGACCCTTAGGCCTGACCCTGAGTTTGCTGGGCGGCCAGATTATCTTTTTGCTGAAGATACAGCGTTCCGAAATCAATCGGCTCAACAAAGAACGGCGGGAAGAAGCCGCCATCTGACGTCACGTCGGCAATAATGCGACGGGCAAACGGGAACAGATAGCGCGGGCATTCCACCAACAGGGTGGGTTCAATCATCTGTTGGGGCACATTCGCCAACTGGAACAGGCCACCATAGACCAGTTCAATGGCAAATACGGCGCCATCTGGATTGCTGGCCTTAACGGTGAGCTTCAGGTCAACTTCGAACAGACCATCCGGACGACCCTTGGCATTCATTTCAACGCCCATATCGATTTCCGGACGAACCTCCATGCGCAGCGACTCCGGCGCGCGTGGATTTTCAAAGGAAAAGTCGCGGATAAACTGGGCAACCACCTGCATATTGGGCGGCAGAGTCGTTGTACCTGAGGTTTCCAGAACCGTTTGCCCGTCGCCGGGTGTTGCGTTATCGGTCATAAGCCTATGTGCTCCATTATAATCAGGGCGGCGGCGCACGCCTTGAATTCCGCCTGTTCAAAAGGCCCCTATCACGCATAAAATGTAATGGCAATCAAACGAACGGTTCCACTTCTGTAAACTTCGCCTATATAGGATAGGAAACCAATTGTCTTATCACCCGTCCGAGGGCTTTTTATACGATGTCATGGGATCTGGTCATCCTTGCGGTTATTACTGTTGTGGTACTGTTTCAGCTTTATAATGTGCTCGGAAAGCGCGTAGGTCTGAAGGCCGAAGATAAGGCGGGCGCAAAAAAGCCCGAAGAGAACGAAGGCGCTGTCCGTATCGAACGGGCACCCGAAGTTGTACGCATC
This sequence comes from Asticcacaulis sp., assembly GCA_039206455.1. GTDB lineage: Bacteria > Pseudomonadota > Alphaproteobacteria > Caulobacterales > Caulobacteraceae > Asticcacaulis. Next base: position 4,962 of record JBCEBX010000014.1, on the reverse strand, counting down.
CCCAATCTGGATGTGCTGAAAACCCGTGACGCCAATTTCAACGAGATCAATTTCCTTGAAAAGGCCCGCGAAGTTTACGAACAGATCGTACTGGCCTTTAACCGCGGTGAGGTGAACAGCGTCAAGGAGCGTTTGTCCGATACCGTCTATAAGGTTTTTTCCGATGCTGCCGCTGCCCGCAGTGAAGACGCCAAAAAGCAGATCGTGAAATTTGTTGATACGCCGAAGGCTGATATCGACACCATCGATTTCAAGGACGATCTGGCGCAGGTACGCGTACGATTCCTGTCTGAACTGGCTTATGAAACCCGCACACCTTCCGATGAGGTCGGAAAACCAGACACGGTTAACAGTGTTCATCGCCGCACAGCGGAATACTGGACGTTTCAAAAGACCCTTAAGACCCCGAACCATCCCTGGATGCTCATCAAGGTAGAGGCGGCGAAAGCGTGAGGTCAGCGGGTTTCTGGCTTAAAACCGTAGCCACAGCGGGTACGGCCCTATGGCTTACAGCTTGCGTCCAAACGCCGAAACCACCTGTAACCTCGCCGGTTACACCTCCGGTCACTGTACCGGTGACGCCCCCGACAACACCCGCTGATCCCCTGCCCTATATCCCTGCGCATCAAAGGCTATCAACCTTGCCCGGTTGGGAGACAAGTGATGCCTTTATTGCGCTTGAGGCTGTGCGTGGCACCTGCGCCTATCGCAATGGCCGTCAGTATGCAGCTATATGTGCCGAACTGGCGACAAGCCATTTTGAGTCGCCAGAGGAAATTAAAAACTGGCTTCTCGCACGGTTTAGGATTGAACGGGTTGAGGGCGAAGGCCTGCTGACGGCCTATTTTGTGCCTGAATATCCGGCCGTCAGTGTCCCTAACTATGAGTTTTCACAACCTGTGAGGCCGAGACCGGCTGATCTTGAAATGGTTGATGGCTCACAGATGACTCCGCCGCAAACCACTGGCGTTCTGGTGGCCGCGCGGCGTGAAAATGGGCGTTACATCCCCTATTATTCCCGCGCTGAAATCGAAGCCCAACCGGCAACCGGCGCAACCCTCTATATGCGGCCGGAAGATTATTTCTTCATGCAGATTCAAGGGTCAGGTTTCCTGACCTTGCCGGACGGCACACGCGTGCTGGCGGCCTATGCGGCAAACAACGGTCTGCCTTTTGTCGGCATTGCGCGCGTGATGACCGACCGCGGCCTGTTGGCGGCGGATCAGTCCTCAGGTGAAAATATCCGTAAGTGGCTGGCCAACCATCGTGGTGCGGTCGCTCAGGAAATGATGAACCAGAATCCGCGCTATGCCTTCTTCGCCATTGATACAACGCGCATGGAGCCTTTGGGGGCGGCGGCGGTGCCTTTGCCCGCCGGCTCGGCGATTGCGGTTGACCCGGCACATCATGCCTATGGCGATCTGTACTGGATTGACGCCGATGCCGGTGCACTTAAGAACGCCTTTCCGACCTATCAGCGCATGGTTTCGGCGCTGGATACAGGTGGCGCCATCAAGGGTAAGGTCAGGGCCGATCTCTATATGGGTATTGGTGATCGGGCGGGTCTTGAGGCCGGTCGGGTGAAGCACAGCTTACGCAAGTGGCGCATTGTACCGGCCCGCTAAAATTTAAAAATCAAATACCAGCCTGACCGTGCGCGCGGTCATATAGATCAGTATGCCCGAGCCTGAGGCAAAGATGAAAGAACGCAGGACAATCTTGTTGCCAAACGCCTGTATGAGCGTATGCGCCACCCGCAGTCCGACATAGATCCAGCCGAGCACGAGAAACAGCCGGTCAGCATAGCCACTGAGGTGTATGGCCAGACACAGAGCGTAGAACAGTGTCGGCTGTTCCATCAGGTGATTGTAGTTCTCCGCAACATTCTGCGCTGAGACGGGTAGCTTACGGAAATTGCGCTTATCCGCCAGCGATTGCGGATTGAGGCGTAATTTTATGATCGCCGGAATACGTCGGGCATAAAGCCAGATCAGCACGATAAGTGACCAGACAATAAGCCCAAGAACCGGTTCGATCATGATTTGAGTCCGGTTAGCGCTTTTTCTTCATGGAACCCAACAGGCCGCGTACCAGTTCCCGCCCGAGTGTCACCCCAACCGTGCGCACCACCGACACGGCCACTGAGGTTACGGCTTTTTCTGTGGCTGTGGGTTTGCGCGCCACTTCCTTTTCGACCTTAACGGATTTGGTGATTTTAACCTCTGCCTCAGCTTCAGTCGCGGCTTTGGCTCGGGCGCTGAGGATTTCAAAGGCGGATTCACGATCACGCACCTGATCATACATACCCGAAACCGGTGATTTCTGGATAACAGAAGCACGTTCTGTGTCAGTGAGTGGTCCCATGCGCGAAGCCGGAGGACGGATTTTCGCCTGAGTGGTCATTGAGGGCGCGGCTTTTTCATCCAGAAGCGACACAAGTGCCTCACCGACCCCAAGCCCCTGAATGGCTGTGGCCGTTTCAAAGGCCGGATTGGGCCGGAAGGAATTGGCAGCGGCTTTCAGGCCCTTTTGTTCAGTAGGCGTATAGGCGCGCAGGGCGTGCTGAACGCGGTTGCCCAACTGGGCCAGTACTGAATCCGGCACATCGGCAGGATTTTGGGTAACAAAATAAATCCCCACGCCTTTGGAGCGGATCAGGCGCACGACCTGTTCAATTTTTTCCAGTAAGGCCTTGGGCGCTTCGTTGAACAGCAGATGCGCTTCGTCAAAGAAGAAGACCAGACGTGGTTTTTCCGGATCACCGACTTCGGGCAGCTGCTCAAACAGTTCCGATAAAAGCCATAAAAGGAAAGTCGAATACAGACGCGGGCTACCAATAAGCTTATCGGCAGCGAGAATATTGACATAGCCCTTACCGGCAATATCGGTGCGCATCAGGTCAATCAGATTGAGTGCCGGTTCACCAAAGAAGCTGTCGCCGCCCTGGGCCTCAAGGGTCAGAATCTGACGCTGTATGGCCCCGATTGATGCCGCAGACACCTGACCATAGGTCTGGCTGATGGTTTTGGCATTATCGGCCACATAGGTCAGCATTGATCTGAGGTCTTTCAGATCAAGCAGTAATAGACCTTCCTTGTCGGCCACGTGAAATACGATGTTCAGGACGCCTTCCTGCACCTCATTGAGCTGAAACAGGCGCGCCAGCAAAAGCGGCCCCATCTCTGAGATGGTCGTGCGGATCGGATGGCCTTTCTGGCCGAAAATATCCCAGAACACGGTTGGGGCAGCAGAGCCTTTGAGGTCTATGCCCATAGATTCCGCACGGGCGATCAGCTTTTCATTAGGCGTCCCTTCGGCGGCAATGCCCGACAGATCGCCTTTGATGTCGGCGGCGAATACAGGGACACCGGCATCGGAAAAAGCCTGCGCCAGAATTTGCAGCGTAATGGTTTTCCCTGTGCCTGTGGCACCGGCGACAATCCCGTGACGGTTGGCGCGATTAAGCAAAAGAGACTGCGGTGCATCGGAAAAACCGACCAGAATACCATTACTCATGCCTGTGCGCCTCGCTGAAAACCATGACCCGTTTGATAAGCCAGTCATAAAGCGGCTTATGGGAGGTGTGAAGCCTTAGATAGCGGTATTTTTTAGCCTTTGTAACGGCCTTTTCGCACACGAAAGACTCACACAACTGTGATACGCGAACAGTAGAGAAATTCACCTCTTGTGATATTCTGTACGTCAGAGGCGCTGTCTCTCTCAGCGGCCTTGAAAGGCTCACTCATGTTCCCCCCAGACATCAGAGGGCCCAGTTACAAACAGACGTTCTTCCCCCCATGACGAACGTCTGAAACAGAACCGCCCGCCTGAACAAGGCGGGCGGTTTTCGTTTGTTGAATTGGTGCTTTTGCGCGAACATGTCTGCCGGTTATAAATCGGCGCAGGAGACACGCCTTGTCAGTACGTAAGTTTCTAATCGTTGCCGATGATAGTGCTCAGTTTAATGCGGCGCTGAAGTTTGCTTCGGGCCGTGCTAAAAACACAGGCGGTGTTGTGGCTCTGTTGCGGGTGCTTGAACCTTCCGATTTCAGCCAGTGGGTTGGTGTGCGCGATGAGATTGAGCGCGAAGAACGGGCTGAGGCTGAAACCCTGATGGCGGAACTGGCTAATATCGCCGCGGTAAGGTCGGGCCGTCCCGCAGAAATCATTATTAAAACGGGTGGATTAAAGGAATCCATTCGCGAAGTTATCGATGAAGATCCTGACATCAAAATTATCGTTCTGGCGGCGACCCATCATAATCGGGACATAGGGCCTCTGGCCGCGCTTCTGGTGCGAGAGGGCATGGTAAGCCTCCGGGGTAAGCGCACGGTGCCGGTGACGGTGGTGCCCGGCGACCTCAGTGATGCGGAAATCATGGACCTTGTTTAGTGATCGGGCTTGTTTTTACGGGTGTTTAAGCCCATGTGAGAGCCGTAATCGAAAGACAATATGCCATGTTTATCCAGACTGAAGCTACGCCCAACCCAGATGTTCTCAAGTTTTTGCCCGGCCGCGAAGTGCTGGGGCAGGGGTCACTGGAATTTCGTGATGAGACGGAGGCCGAAAAGTCGCCTCTGGCCCACGCCCTGTTCCAGTTGGATGGCGTGTCGGGTGTTTACTTCGGCTCAGACTTCCTGACGGTTAAGCGTGACCCTGAGGCGGGCCTTATCTGGGCGCAGATAAAAGCACCGATTCTGGCGGCGATCATGGATTTTTACGTGTCTGGCAAGCCCTTGCTGGTTAATGCCTCTGATGCGCCGGTTGAGCGTGAATATGAAGGCGAGGTCGCTCAGATCGTTGCCGAAATCAAGGATTTGCTCGATACCCGCGTCCGTCCGGCGGTGGCGCAGGATGGCGGGGATATTGAATTCGAACATTTTGATATGGATACCGGCACCTTGTTCCTGCACATGCGCGGCGCCTGTTCGGGCTGTCCATCGTCTTCGGCCACCTTAAGGC
>JBCEBX010000013.1:0-7692 GCA_039206455.1 Asticcacaulis sp. | reverse complement strand
TCAATCGCCTGAGCAGCGACCTGCGCGACATCAAGTCACTGGCCCGCCGCTATGAACGTACCGGTCGTGGCATCGACCGTCAGGAAGCCTCTGTTCTTGATCGCCGGATAAACGCACTCGAATACCGCCTGATGGCCGAACTTCGTGACCGTCGCAGCTACGGCTACAGACGTTAAGGATAAAAAGCACTCCGTAACGACGGATTCCCCTCCCCGGCGTCGTTACATATATACAGCCGCCGTTTCGCCCCTCCATACGAACGGCGGCTCCTACGGCGGGCTCGCGCCGGTGTCTCCCCTCCCTCCCCCTCGGACACCGCAAGCGGGCCCGCCATTTCTTTTCCGCTCACGCATAATTCGCTTTGCTCACCGCTCCGCGAGAGCGCGCCATAAGACCGATTACTTGTTTGGGCCCGCTTGGGCTTGCCTCGCAAACGCTCGGAGTTTCCGCTCACGCTTAATTCGCGGCACGCCGCATCACTCCTCCCCATTTTAATGGGGAGGGGGACCGCCGCGATTTAGCGCGGGGGTGGTGGGGTATCTGGCTTACCCCTGCTTCAATTCTCAGTGTACGCCCAGTTATGTTTCAACGGGCCATGCCCGCCGCCCAGACCGGGCGCATTGACAATCGCCCCCAGCACATAATCCCGGGCCTCAGACACACTGGCTTCCAGCGGCAGCCCCTTGCGCCACAAAGCCGCGCAGGCACTGGCCAGCGTACAGCCCGTACCATGTGTATGCAGGGTTTCAATACGTGGATTTGAGAAACGGGTTTCACCCTCCGGCGTCAGCAGCCAGTCGACCACCTCGACCCCGTCAATGTGCCCGCCCTTCATCAGAACCGCCCTGGCCCCCATCTGCAGGAGCGCCTCACCGGCCCGCCTCTGGCTGATTTCATCCACCACCCTAAGCCCCGTCAGCACCTCGGCTTCGGGTGCATTGGGCGTCAGCAGACCCGCCCGTGGAATAAGCTGGCTTCGGATCGCCGACACCGCCTCATCGGGCAAGAGCGCATGACCGCCCTTGGCGACCATCACCGGATCAACCACCTTAAACGCCCCTTGCGCCTCGTCCATAAGGGCTGCCACGGTTTCCACCACACTGACCGTCCCCAGCATCCCCGTCTTGACGGCATCGGCACCGATATCACTCAGGCAGGCGCGGCCTTGCGCCGTAATAATCGCTTCCGGCACCGGAAAGACATCGGTCACCCCCAGCGTATTCTGCACCGTCAGGGCCGTAATCGCGGTCATGGCATAGCCCCCAAGGCAGGTCACCGCCTTGATGTCCGCCTGAATACCGGCACCGCCAGAGGGATCAGACCCCGCAATAATCAGTACGCGCTGCATATCTTACCTTTCACCTGAGGCACAGTTAAGGGTACATGGAACCTTTCATCGCAAAAGACAATGCCTCATGACCGCCCTTCCCGATACACACAGCGCCCTGCCGCGCGGCCTCTACCGCCATTACAAAGGTAATGACTACCGCGTTTTGGGCACCGTGATCCATTCCGAAACTGAAGAGGTCATGGTGCTTTATCTGCCGCTTTATCAGCCACAGCCCGACCTGTGGGTGCGCCCCCTGTCCATGTTCAGCGAATCTGTCCAGACAGATCACGGCCCTGTGCCGCGTTTTCAACTGATCACCGCTGACTGAATTGTCCTGCTATTGGTTTCCGACCCCGCCCCCTACTGGAATGAACTGGCACCGGAAGCCTTCGCTGAGGGCGACGATCCTATGGCCCGCGCCATGCTGGGCCGGACAATCATCTTCCGGCTGAACCGGATCGACCCACAGGACGCCCTTGTGGATTTCGAAATTCAGGCTGGCCGCGTCATTCGCGTCAATCGCGCCGAAGGACTCGTGCTGGAACAGATCGGGCAAAAAGCCGGTGAGATCGCCCACCTGCCGCTGGTGCCCGATGCCTATGCGCTCGTCTCCCCCGGCGTCTATACCCTAAGCGGTAACTTCCATATCGAAGCCCCTGACTTTCAGGCCGCCTTCGACATCTATATGCCGAACTGATCAGTCAAACCGTCTGATCAGCTAAGTCGTCCGGCCAGAAACGCCGCGTCATAGCCGCCAATTTCTGCTGCGCCCATGATCGACAAAGCCACCAGCCCAAACGCCAGCAGCGGCCATACCACACGCATCATATTTTCGCGCATGACCTCAAAATCGGCCGCAGCCGGTTGAGCGCGAACCGCCGCAACGGCTTCACCGGCAACTTCGTCCGGCGCATGCGTAAAGCGCAAGGTGCGTCGTTTCCCGACATACAGGCCATAGGATTTGTTCGCCGCTCTCTTCATATTCCCCATCTCCGTCAGAAGCCTGAGAATGTACGCACGAAGCGCTCAGCCTGGCAAACAGATTTAATTACACCTGAGACTATTTTACACGTCCCTGTCACATTTTAGCGCGTCCCGAAGCCTCAGGGCCTGCCGCATGGCCTGAACATCATGCACCCGCAGCATCTTCGCACCCCGATCGGCCGCATAAAGATGCACCGCAATCGTCCCCCCCAGTCTTTCGGTCGCCGCAGACGTCGTCCCGCCGTCACGTTCCTCAAGCGCGGCAATGAACCGCTTGCGTGACGCCGCCATCAATAACGGAAACCCATGCGACGAAAGTCGTTCCGTCGCCCGTATAAGCTTTAGATTATGCTCAAGGTTTTTGCCGAACCCGATCCCCGGATCAAGCCAGATATCCTGCCGTCTGACCCCTGCCGCCATCGCCGCTTCAGCCCGCATAAGCAAATAGGCTTCGACCTCTGACACCACATCATCATAGTGCGGGGCAACCTGCATGGTGCGCGGCTCCCCCTTCATATGCATCAGGATCACCTGCCCCCCCAGAGCCGCCGCCGTCTCAAGGCTTTCGGGGCTATAGGTCAGGGCTGCGACATCATTCCAGATTGTCGCGCCAGCCTGAAACGCCGCGCGCGCTACTTCGGGCTTAAGGGTGTCGATACTGATGCCACCATCCCACTCGGCCCGTATCGCCTCAATCAGCGGCACGACGCGCCTGATTTCCTCATGCACACTGACCGGCTCAGCACCGGGCCGCGTCGATTCCCCGCCTATATCGAGCACATCCGCCCCCTCGGCGATCAGCTTACGCGCCTGCGCCAAAGGCTCATAGGCCCCACCATCCGAAAACGAATCCGGCGTGGCATTGATAATACCCATGATAAGGGGTGAGGTTAGCGTCATGGAAAGAACCCTCTGCCTCGGGGCTAACGGGTGCAGGGCCTACAGGCCCTGCCCGATGCGTTTCACTTCCCACTGAAGCTCGACGCCGAACTTTTCTTTGACGTCGGCGCGCACCGCCTCCCCCAGATTTTCCAGATCAGCCGCCGTGGCATTATCAAAGTTAATCAGGAAGTTAGCGTGCAAATCCGAGAACTTCGCCCCGCCAAAAGGCTTGCCGCGCCAACCGGCCTTATCGACCAGTTCCCAAGCCGAATGGCCCGCCGGATTCTTGAAGGTCGAGCCCCCGGTCTTGTCGCGGATCGGCTGAGACTTTTCACGTCGCTCGGTAATGGCTTCCATGCGCTTGGTGACTTCAAACGGATCATCGTCTGTTCCCTGATACAGGGCTCCAACGAAAATCAGGTCGCCCCGATCCGCCGCATCCGAATGCCGATAGCTGTAGCCCATATCACGGTTCGACAGCACCACGCGCTCTCCCTGACGGTTCAGCGCATAGGCCTCAAACAGCACATCCTTGGTTTCCGAGGCATAACAACCGGCGTTCATGACAATGGCCCCGCCAATAGAACCCGGCACGCCGCGATAGAACTCAAGGCCGCCGATACCGTTCTGCGCCGCCACCTTGGCCACCTGCGCATCAAGCGCTGCCGCACCGGCATAGATGCGCGCCTCGCCTCTGGCTTCCACCCTGGCGAAATTCTTACCCAGACGGATAACCACGCCCCTGATGCCGCCATCACGCACCAGAAGGTTCGACCCAACCCCGATCACCGTTACCGGCACGGACGGCTCAAGTCCCTTAAGAAAGACGCTCAGGTCTGCCTCATCCTCAGGCAGGAACAGCACTTCCGCAGGCCCGCCAACGCGCAACCACGTAAAGGGCGCCAGTTCGGCATCACGGGCGATCCTGCCCCGCACCGCAGGTAGATTATCGATCCAGCTCATTTTTCAAAAAACTTCTCTATCAGCGTCAGTTGCTGCACGTTTCGTACAGCTTGTCGCTTTTGCCAATCACGATTTATACGCCCCAAGAGCTTTTCCTGCTCTGCCGACAATTGCAGATGGTGTTGAACGGCCATTTGCTTCAGTTCATCAGTTGAAAGATTCGGGTCAACAAACAAAGCATCTTCAGAATTCACATTGCTCATTTGGCTGGCCGCCATATTGCCTGTTATATCTATGAAAGCATGCTCCAGAACAATGTCACGGTCAGCACTCTCGGCAACAGTATGCACGTCATATTTTTCCTTGTACGTAAGCACATATCGTCCGCCATCAGGTGTTACGGAGATGCGTAGCCCCTGAACATTCTGCGTCACCACACACCCAGAGATATAATCCGCAGGCACATCAACAATCTCTGCCAGTCGACTAAACTCACTACAAAACAGTTCAATCGATGGCGGATTATCTATCATGCCTTCAGCCCCTCAAGCTGTTCCGGAAGCGCATAGGCCCATTGCGTAATGTCACCTGCCCCCAGCAGCACCACAATATCACCGGCATTGGCCTCAGTGGCGACAATCCCGGCCAGAGCCGTCGGGTGATCCAGCCCAATCGCATGGCGATGACCGTGGCGATGCAGCGCTTCCACCAGATCCGTCTTGCTGACGCCTTCAATCGGCGATTCACCGGCGCTATAGACATCGGCGACGATGACTGTGTCCGCATCATGGAAACAGGTGGCAAACTCGCTCATCAGGTCACGCAGACGCGTATAACGATGGGGTTGCACCACGGCGATGACCCGCCCCTGACTGACCTGACGCGCCGCTTTCAAAACCGCCGCGATTTCCACCGGATGGTGCCCGTAATCATCGACAATGCGCACACCATTGACCACACCGGTGGTCGTAAAGCGCCGCTTGACACCCCCAAAGCCCGACAGGCCCTGACGCACCTGAGCCTCACTGACCCCCAGTTCCCGCGCAATGGCAATGGCTGCTGTCGCATTGGAGACATTGTGGTTGCCGGTCATCGGCAACTTAAGCCCTTCCCATGTGAACGGCTCAACCCCGTTGGGCGAAAACACCACATCAAAGGTTGCCCCTTCAGGCCCAAAATCGATATTGGTACAGCGCACCTCGGCCTGAGGCGACACGCCATAGGGGATCAGGCGACGGTTCTCGACCCGTGCTGTCAAGGCCTGCACTTCGGGGTGATCGATGCACACCGCCGCAAAGCCATAGAAGGGAATATTTTCAATGAAATCAGCAAAGCCCTTCTTGACCGCTTCAAAGTCCCCCCAGTGATCCAGATGCTCGGCGTCAATATTGGTAACAATCGCCAGCGTGGACTTAAGCCTCAGAAACGACCCGTCCGACTCATCGGCTTCCACGACGATCCAGTCACCGTCGCCGACCTTGGCATTGGTGCCATAGGCATTGATGATGCCGCCATTGACCACTGTCGGATCAAGCCCACCAGCATCCAGTACCGCCGCCACCATAGAGGTTGTCGTCGTCTTGCCATGCGTACCGCCAACGGCAATCGAAAACTGCAAGCGCATAAGCTCAGCCAGCATTTCCGCACGACGCACCAGAGGAATACGACGCTGACGCGCCTCAACCATCTCAGGGTTATCGGCCTTGACAGCGGTCGAATAGACCAGTGCCGATACATCCGCCGTCACATGCTCAGGCGCATGGCCGACAAAAATTTTCGCCCCCAGCTTTTCCAGCCGCTCGGTATTGGCCGACGCCTTGGCGTCAGATCCCTGCACCTGATAGCCGATCTTGAGCATGATTTCGGCGATGCCGCTCATGCCGATACCGCCGATACCGACAAAATGCACAGGCCCCAGGTCGAACGGGGTCGGACGTAGCTTGGATGGAGAAATCATAAGGTCTCAAAGCCAACTGAAAAAGACAGGAAGTGCCTGCTTTAAAGCATGGTTATACGGGTGTCACGGACGATTTTTCAGCTCACTCTCTTGTGCGCAGGGCCGTCTTTACTGCGCCGTCCCCTCTCCTCCCTACGCTTGCGTGGGGAGGTGGATTTTTTGCCTGAGCAAAAAAGACGGAGGGGTATTGCTCCCGCGCCACCCGCTCCGACATTTCATTCATCTCACTTTTTCTTGTCTTCGTGATCCGGCACCGCACGCTCCACTGCCTTATGGTCATGCAGGACTTCACCGACATATAGCTTCATCACCAGCGTATGGGCCACCACCGCCAGAGGCGTGGCAAACAGCACGCCCAAAGGCCCGAACAAACTACCGAAGCCCAAAACCGCAAACAGAACAACGACCGGCGAAATCGAGGTCACCTGCTTCTGTACCATCGGCGTAATGAAGTTGGACTCAAGCTGCGATACCCCAGTATAGACCAGCAGCGTCCACAACATCATTTCCCAGCCCTGCACACCCGCCAGCAACAGCCCCGGCACAGTTGAAACAATCGGCCCGACCATGGGCACGAACTGCGCCAGTCCGGTAATCAGCCCCAGGGCCACCGCCGAAGGCACACCGATGATGCTCAGACCAATCGCTGTCAGGGTGCCGACCAGAACCATGGAAAAACACTGCGCCACCAGCCACTGCTGCAAGGCATGACCCGTCGCATTCAACGTGTCGCGTGTGCGTTCCTTATGCTTTGGCGGGAAAAGCCTGACAATGCCGTCTCTGTAGCTACGCGGATTAATGGCGATAAAAATACCGGCTACCACCACCACCAACAGGTTCCCGAGGCTTTCGGCGATACCACCGGCCACACGCGGAATGACCGACAAAGCCCCTGACGCCTGACGCCAGATATCATCGACCTGCTCAAGCAGAAACGCACCGATTTCCGTATTTTCAAGCTGGGACTGAAAATTCTCCCAGGCCATAGGTATCTGCGATCTCAGCTCCTGAGTCTGGCTAACAATTTCCCGCCCGAACAGATAGCTTACGCCCACCAACAGCAGCACAACACTCAACAGCGCCAGCAGCACCGCAACGCTTTCCGGCAATCGTGTCAGACGACTCAAAGGCTCGGCAATGGCGCGTAACACCACCGCTACCACAATGGCCCCGAAGACCAGCAGCCACAGCCCCATAAGCTTGAACACCAGCGCACTTATGGCCACGATAAACAGGATAAACAGCACCTTTTGCACAAAGGCTGCATCCAGCGCTTCTTCACGTTTGAAAATCATCGGATTTCACAACCTCCCCGATCCGAAACACACTCTTCAGGCCTATCAGAAAGGCTTACGACTCATAAAGAAGAAATGAGGAACTCCTCCCTTCATACGCCCCCATCTCTGATGGGGGAGATGTCACAGCGACGCTGTGACAGAGGGGGTATCTTTCTTTTTTCCGGCCTCGGCCTTCTTCCTTACCATCCGCTCGACCAGATCCGCCAGCAATTCCGCCGCATCAGGCCGCGCCACAGACCGCGCCGCTTCAGCGCTTTTCTTCAATACTTCGGGGTTATCGAGTAAGGCCCGCACGATCGCCGCCAGACTTTCAGCGCTCAGGGCCTTTTCCTGAATGA
>JBCEBX010000012.1:0-7710 GCA_039206455.1 Asticcacaulis sp. | reverse complement strand
GGGCCATTCCGGCCAAGGGCGGTGGGTCGCGGGCTTTCTGTGACCGCATGAATTCCTGGGCGCAAGGCGAAGGTCAGCCGGGTCTGGGCTATATCTTCTGGTCTGAAGATCAGGGCGCATGGGGCGGACCGATTGCCAAAAACCTCGGAGCAGAAGCCACGCAAGGCCTGATGACTGCTTTGGGTCTGGGGCAGGGCGACGCCGCCTTCTTCGCCGCAGGTGATCCGAAGGTTTTCTATAAGTTTGCCGGTAATGCCCGCACCAAGGTCGGCACCGACCTCAAGCTGGTGGACGAAGATCAGTTCCGCTTCTGCTGGATCGTCGATTTCCCGATGTTTGAATGGAATGAAGACGAGAAGAAGGTCGATTTCTCGCACAATCCGTTCTCCATGCCGCAGGGTGAGATGGATGCGCTTCTGACCAAAGACCCGCTTGATATTCTCGCCTATCAGTATGACATCGTCTGTAACGGTTATGAGCTGTGCTCCGGTGCCATTCGTAACCACAAGCAGGACATCATGCTCAAGGCGTTTGAAATCGCCGGTTATGGCCCTGAGTTTGTTGAGGCCCAGTTCGGCGGCATGCTCAACGCCTTCAAATATGGCGCCCCGCCGCACGGTGGTCTGGCACCGGGTATTGACCGTATCGTTATGCTGTTGGCCGGTCAGACGGCAATCCGCGAAGTCATTGCCTTCCCGCTGAACCAGCAGGGACAGGACGTGATGATGTCGGCCCCGTCAGAGGTCGATGACAAGCAACTGAAAGAACTGTCGATCCGCACAGCCCTGCCCATTAAGGTGAGTTGATTCCACACGATGTAGTGCTTAATTAAAGGTTGGGGTTTGAGAAAATTTTTAGTTGCTATAATTGTTTTCTTGTCTGGCTGTGGTGAAATTGGTTCGACATGGACCGCTTTTATTTATCCAGACCGCACTAATTCTCTTAGATATGAGGCACTAGTTGGGTTTAAAACCCTTGAAAAATGTCGTGAAGCAGCTACCTCACATTTAAACACACTGTATTCTGGTAACAAAGCTGATTACGAATGCGCATATAAGTGCAAGTATGATTCAGATTTGCGCGCCCATAGGTGTGAGGCATCAGAAAAATGAAAAAGTCCCCTCAGTTTCCTGAGGGGACTTTTTTTTGTTACCTGAGTCCGAGCCACTTCCGCACCGGCGGGATACGCTTCAGAACCAGAAAATCAATCAGTGCCATGACAATAAGGGTAATCCCCATCATCGGCAGGAACAGGCCTAGAGCGACAATCAATATGCCAAAGCCAGGTCCCAACCCTTCCTCCGGCAAGGCGGCAGGCACGCCAAGCGTCTGATCATCGGGTCGTCTCTGCCACCACATGACCATTGCCGAGACACAGAGCGTGATCAGGCCGAGCGCCGTCAGAACGCCAATTAACTGGTTAAGCGGCCCGAATAGCTGCCCTTCATGCAGGGATATGCCGGTGCCGACCACCTTATCGACGACCTTTTTGTCGGCAAAGGTTTCGCGCGAGACTACGGCCCCAGTATGCGCATCAAGCCTTACAGTGACGCCTTTGGGGCGGTTCTGGGTCTGCGACACGCCCTGCCAGTGCGGGGTGCGCTCGGTCGGGCTGGTCAGCACGACTGGTGGCGGCAGCTTAAGGTCACGTACAGTCTGCGCGTAGATGTCGATGTGGCTCAGGTCAGCCACAAGCGGGGCGCTGTGCCAGCCATGATGGCCTTTGTTAGCGGCCTTTTCTGCGGCGCGACCGGTTGACCAGTCGGCCTGTACCTGATGGGTCTCGATAGCCTGACGGATATTGCGGAAATTGCTTCCCCAGACATTAGTCCACGGCAAGCCGGTCAGGATCAGGATAATGGCGAAGGCCGAAACATATATGCCTACAACCCCATGCAGATCGCGCCAGAAGATTTTCCGGCCCAGTCCGGTACGCGGCCAGAACACACCCGCCAGTCCGCGGGTCTGACGCGGCCACCACAGATAAAGACCTGTGACAATCATGATCAGCGCCCATGAGGCCGCGGTTTCGACAATCAGCGTACCAAATTCGCCCATCGTCAGTTCACCGTGAATATTCTTTACGATGCTGAAAAAGCGATCTTTTTCTTTGACAGTTTTGAGAATGGTAAGGCTTTCAGGATGTACATAGACCCTGACTCGTTCATCGTGCTGCATCAGGGTAACCCGAGCGGCATCATTAGCGTTTTGCCGGATATCTACGGAAACAAACTGGCTGTGCGGAAGGGATGCAAGCGCCGCCTTAACTTGCGCCTCAAGGCTTTTGGGTTGCCCGCTTAAGGCATCATAGGGGCGGTCAATGGCCGCCTCGATCTGAGGCTTGAACAGATATATCGGTCCTGTTAGCGACAGAATAATCACAAACGGGATACAGAACAGGCCGGCATAAAAGTGCCAGCGCCAGATCATGCGATAATTGATCACGCCCCGTTTGCTTTTTCTGACGGCCTGTTCGTTTGACATGGTTTTCCCCTATTGACCGGTGAGTTTAAGGCCGAAAAAAACGGCACGCCCCTCACCGGGCCAGAAGGCGGTTTGCGAAGCGGTAGCGAAATTGGTCACCGCATTGACGCTTGAGATATAGCGCTTGTCGGCCAGATTGCGGCCTTCGGCAAAGACCTCAAGGGATGAGTTGACGCGCTTTGATACCGCCAGATTCCATACCGTATAACCCGGCGCGGTTTGCGTATTGGTGTAATCAACCCAGACATCTTCAGGCACCCATTCGACCGAAGGCGCAACGCGCCAGCCATTATCGTGAGTGAAACTCAGTTCCCCGCGATAGTAGTGTTCCGGCACCACCGGCAATTGCCCATTGCCATAGATCTTATCGTTGTCGAATTTGAAGTCCGACCAGGTATAGGTCTGGCGCAGAACACTGACCCAGTCGCCGATATCAGCGATCTTCCAGTCCAGCGCCGCCTCAAGCCCCTGATGGATGGTATTTTCCGCATTGAAGGTTCCGGGAAGGTCCGGCGTTGCCGTAAAGGTTAGCATTTCGCCGTCAATCTCGGCCCGATAGACGGCTATGTCCCAGATAAACCGGCCGTTGCGGCCCCGCGTCCCGATCTCGGCCGTCACAGCTTCCTGAGGCTGAACCGAAGTGAATTGCGGGAAGGGTGTTTGCACCAGCGCGCCATAGTTTGGCGCTTCGACCGACTTGGTAATATTGGCAAAGACCTGATGGCCACTGGCGTTTTGCCAGATAAGGCCGATGCGTGGGGCAAACCAGTCAAAATCCTTAGACGTGCTGTTGGCGACATTACGGTGATTGACATAATCACGTTTCGTCCAGCCATAGGAGCCCCCAGCCGTTACCGCCACTTCGTTGGTGACAAACAGGCGGCCTTCAGCAAAGACATCCCAGCTTTCGGCGTTTTGCTTCGCTTCACCCATCACCATACCGGCAACGCCGTTAACATTGGCGGCGGTGTGGGCATCCACCAGACCCTTACGGTAATTTGCCCCAAGGAACAGGTCATAGGCCTTTGACCCGATCATACCCTTGCCATCAAAGCGGGCAAACGCGCCGTAGTTTTGCGACTGGTGATCGAGGTGGATCATGATCGGATGCACCAGATGCTTCCAGGCGGCATAGACGCCCCCTTCAAACACCCAGTCATCGTTCAGGCGCCACTCGGTCTGCACGGTTGTCCGCAGGGATTTGACATCGCGGCCATATTTCAAAGCAGGGTAGTTAGGCGCGGTTGTGATTTTTGGATTATTCAGTGCATTGGGCAGGCTCAAGGTGCCGGATATGCGCTGCTCAAGGTCATTGCCCTGAAAGATCAGACGCAGCGAACGATCTTCGCCAAAGCTGCGGCCGACATTCAGGGTTATGCGTTTGGCATCCTGTTCGGCATTATCACGCCAGCCATCGGCATGAAGCACTGTGGTGGACAGATAGAGATCATAATCACCGATGGTATCGGCGAAGGCCAGATGCCCGCGCTTCGTGCCAAAGGAACCGCCCTCAAGACGCAAGAGCGTACGATAACCGGCATTCTGGCCATTGGTGGTCACGAAATTGACCGCGCCGCCTAGTTGCGATCCACCAAAGCGCAGGGCATTGCCACCCTTGTAAACTTCGACATAGCGGGCCGACAGCGGGTCAATTTCCTGAAAATCGCCGGAACCATCGGCCTGATTAAGCGGAATGCCATCAACACTCAGCCATGAGCCACGATTGTGCATCGCATTGCCTATACCGGAGCCGCGAATGGAAAAGCGGGCGTCTTCACCGAACTTCTTTTGCGCAAAGACGCCGGAGACGTTTTTCAGCGTATCAAACAGCCCCATGGCATAGCTGTTTGAATAGGTCTCATTGGCCACGACCGATACCGCACCGGGGGTACGCGACAGTTTGGTGCGTGTGACGCGCACGGCCTGCGGGTCTTCGGGATTAAGATGGCCCGTGACGATAACCGTGGGAATGTCTTCGACAGAATCGTCAGCCAGCACAGCGCTGGCATTAAGCGCGATAACAGATACAGCACACAGCAGCGCAGTGTTTTTGCGCCACGCAATATTACGGGTTTTCATAAAATAAACCTTGTCAGAAACAGTCAATCAATCCGCGCTGCACGCGCAGACGGCTTCAGATTTCAGACAAGTTGCGGTGGACCACAGGAATGCGGGCGAGGGGGGGCACGCGCCTTCGGGCGTTCGGACTCACGATCAGGTGTGAGGACTGGTGTCAGCGCAACATAGATAACCGGTGTAAAGACCTGATCCGGTTGCGGTAAGGCCGTCATCGACAGGAACACACAGTCGGTGCACTTTTTACCGATAGCGTCGCCTTTTTGCGCTTTTTCAGCCTGAAGCGCGGAAATCAGCGGCTGATCAACAGCCGGCGCATCCATATTACAGAGCATAAAGCCCGAGCCATCGACCTTTGCGGCAAACAGATGCGCGGGAAATAACACCTGCACGCTGATCGCCATAGCCACAGCCATGATCGTCCAGAAGCGTAATTCGCTCCGGAAGGCGTTGGTCAGGGATCTGGACAAGGGCTTGGCCATGCCTGCGGCCTTACGCAAGCCCATCGATGCTGTCAAGGCAAAGCTATTGATGACAGATTGTCGCACCGGCCACAGCCTCAGGCGGCCTCAACCATCACTTCAGCCAGCTTTTGCAGGGTAACGTAGTCGGTCTTGCCAGACCCTAAAACCGGAATGGCCTCAACTTTCACCAGCTTTTTGGGAATGGCGATGGCGGGTGTACCGTGTGCCTTCGCCCAGTCACTGAGGCGATCCAGATCAGGGGTCGGGTGATCAGTAATCAGCACCAGTCGTTCGCCCTTCTTGTCGTCACGCAAGGCCACGACCGCATGGCGGTTATCGGGCCAGACCTCATCGGCAATGCGCTCAACGGCTGTCAATGACACCATTTCACCGGCAATCTTGGCAAAGCGCTTGGCGCGACCAAGAATGGTGATAAACCCATCCTTATCGAGGCTTACGATGTCACCCGTATCATGCCATCCGTCATGCGGGGCTTCGATACGATCAGGGTTTTCCAGATCAATATAACCGGCCATGACGTTCGGTCCCTTGACGTGCAGGCGTCCGCCTTCGGGGATACCTTCAATAATTTCAAGCCTTAGCTGCATGCCGGGCAGGGCGTGGCCCACCGTACCATGGCGATTGTCATGCGGATAATTGACCGCCAGCACGGGTGAGGTCTCCGTGACCCCGTAACCTTCCAGCACCTTAAGGCCGCCATATCGCTCTTTAAACAGCTTATGGGTCTCTTCGCGTACCTTTTCCGCGCCACAGACAACGAACTCAAGCGATGCGAAATCATCCGGTTCGGAATTACGCGCATACTGGTTGAGGAAGGTGTCTGTAGAAAATATGAGCGAGGCCTTTGTCTCCTTAAGCAACCCAGGAATCTGCTTTACATGCAGAGGCGAGGGGTACTGAAAACTGCGCAGCCCCCTGAGCAACGGCATAATCACCCCGCCGGTCAGGCCGAGAGAATGGAAAATTGGCATAGGGTTAAAGCAGACCCATTCCGGCTTAAGGTCTATATGGGTTTTGATCTGGGCGACATTAAGCACCAGATTGGCATGGGTCAGCACCACCCCCCGCGGCGTGCCGAAACTACCGGAGGTGAACAGAATCACGCCTATGTCAGACGGCTTTGCATGATGAGCATGCAGGCGCGGAAAGGTTGAAGCCCTTAGGCCGTAAAGCTTATCAGCCACGCTGACGGTTTTGCGCAGATCATCGAGATAGATAATCCGCACGAAATGGCCCATGGCTTCAACCAGTTCCTGAAGCTTGGCCTGTTCGACAAACCGGCGCGCCGTGATGACGGTTTTGACCTTTGCCGTCAGGCAGGCCGATTTCACATTGGCCAGACCAGAGGTGAAATTGATCATTACCGGCGTGCGGCCGTGGGCATGCAGCGCAAAGAAGGACAGGGCACCGCCAACCGAAGTCGGCAACATAAGGCCGATACGCTTTTCACGCTTCAGGACACGGTCAAACAGGCGCGACAGCACAAAGGTGCGCAGGATGAAATCCTTATAGGTAATAGGCTGGCGGTCCTGATCCTCGATGATCACCTTGTTCTTGCCAACCGTATCCGCGGCATCCAGCAGGGCCGTGAACAGGGATTTGGTTTCCGCTTCAATATTAAAGGCTTCCGACATTCGTCCCGTTGTCTCCGCTGCGAGGGCAAGGCTTTTAACCTGCACATATATGCCTGTTATTCTAATCAGGCCGCAAGTTGCGAGGCAAGATAGGATTTCAAAGCATTACGGTCAGTAATTGTAATGATCTGACAAGATTTGCTGCGTTCACAAACGCTTTGGCTGCGGGCGATGTCGCTTTCTGCCTCAAGCCAGTCCACAGCCATGCTCAGCTTACGCCCCTGTGCGGCTTTGCGCGCTTTGTCGGTTTCTTTTAGCCAGCGCTCCGTGACCCCCTTCAGCCTCAGATCGGGATTGGCCCTTTGCCAGCGATGGGCGATACGCCCCCAGTCATCCTCAGGCACCGAATCACCCGACCAGCCTTCGCTCTCCGCCTTATCCGGCCCGCCCCAGACCTGATGCAGATAGAGCTTTTGAATAGGCGGCTTCTCAAGGAGAATGGCCGTCCGCGCACCCGAGCCATGCCCCAGAACATACAAGGGCTTATGTGTATCCGGCCGGATAATATCGGAAATCAACGCGTCGGCACCGTTAACCGCATGTCTGAAGTCAGGCGTATCAACCTGTTGATTTTCAAACACATAACGACCCGAACCGCCCTGTCCCGGGGCTTCATATATCCACACGCTCATATTTTCAGCCTGAGCCAACCGGCCTATGTCGAAATAAACCTCAGCAGGATACGCCGCGTCGGCCAGAATAAGAAAATGTGCCTTCGGATTTACAGGCGGTGCACCTACGCCATAACGCGCCTCAGGCATCCTGCCGACCTTTAGTCCGCTCCAGACGAAACCGGCGGGCGGATAATGTTCCGGTGGCAGTCCCGGCGGAATTTGCGGGTCAATAAAGGCCTTGCCACGCGCGTCTGCCTCCTGACGCAGGCCACAACCAGACATAGCTCCAGAGAGGCCTAAAGCCAGTCCTCCCCATAAAACATGGCGACGCGATAGATGTGACGTGCGGGGACAAACGGGGAGGGCCATATCCTCAATCTTAGGTCAGATTCGACAGTCTTGCTATCGGCTTGTTAC
>JBCEBX010000011.1:3186-7714 GCA_039206455.1 Asticcacaulis sp. | reverse complement strand
GTCAGCCGCTTGCTTGATGCCTTTACCGATCCGCTGATGGGGGCCATAGCCGACCGGACACAGACGAAATATGGTCGCTTCAGGCCCTATATTCTGGGCGGAATTTTCCCGCTGGCCGTCATGGGGGCCCTGACCTTCTATACGCCCGATCTCGATCATGCTGCCAAGCTGATCTATGCCTATGTCTGTTTCAATCTTTTGATGCTGGCCTATACGATCGGCAACATCCCCTATAGCGCCCTGTCGGGGGTTATGAGCGCAGATGGTCAGCAACGCGCCGCGCTTAACGGGTTTCGCTTTTTCGGCGGGTTTTTAGGCGGCACGATTGTCACCTATTGCACGCCGCATCTGGTGAAATTCTTTGGTGGTGGCACCGAAGGCTGGCCCCTGACCATGGCCGTCTATGGCATGGCGGCCTGTGCGATCATGGCGATTTTGTTCATGAATACCCGCGAACGCATCAGCCCGCCAGCCGGTCAGAAAACCAGCCCTTTCAGCGATATTGCCGATCTGGCGCGTAACGGGCCGTGGATGGTCTTGTTTGTCATCTCGCTGGTGATCATGGTGACGATTACGCTGCGTATGAGCACCTCGGCCTATTTCATGCGCTATGTCGCCGAACGCGAAGACCTGATCGGGCCGTTCCTGACGGTTTATGGCATTGCGCTGGCGACGGGGGCCTTGCTGACGCCGGTGCTGACGCGTTTTGTCGACAAGAAGATATTGCTGATGGTGCTTATGGGGCTAGTGGCGGTGTTTTCGGCCTCCTTCTTCTTTATACCGGCGGATCAGATCGGGCTGATGTTCACCGTTCAGGTGTTGATTGGTCTGTGTCTGGGGCCAAAGTCGCCGCTGTCCTTTTCGATGTATGCCGATACGGCAGACTATACGGAATACAAGACCGGTCGGCGGGCCACGGCCATGACCTATGCGGCGGCGACCTTTTCGCAGAAACTGGGGGGGGCGCTGGCGTCATTCGTTATTGGCGGGGCGCTAACGGCGGTGGGCTATGTCGCTAATGCCAGTCAGACGGCGGATTCGCAGCATACTCTAAGGCTTCTGATGAGTCTGGCACCTGCTGGTGTCGCGTTGTTGTCGGTGGTTATTCTGGCCTTTTATGGCCTTAACCGTACACGGATGGAAGCTGTGACCGCTGAGTTGCTGCGCCGTCGTGGAGAGGCCTGATCCATGGCACTGATTGATTTCAAAGACGGCGTGTGCACGCTGCGTTCGCCGACCGCCCTGCCACGGGCTTCGGGGTTTTTATGGAACCGCAGGATGATGCTGCATGCCTCGGCGCGCGGCTATGTCACCGCCCTGTTCATGCAGCCGGAACCGGCGCGCTATGCCCATGCGCCGGTCATTCAGGCCAAGACCTTTATCCTGCCGGAACAGGCCTATTTTGCCCACCATCCGGGCCGGTTTGTCTATGTGAAGGATCGCGATACAGGCGAGGTCTTTTCGCTGCCGCATGAGCCGGTGCGCAAAACGCCGGATCAGTTTGCCTTCACCCAGACGCCGCATGACCTGACCTGGGAGACGCAAAAGGATGGACTTGCGGGGCGGCTTAATCTGCGTCTGCCGGTCGATGAGGTGGTGGAGCTGTGGTCGCTGGGGCTTGCCAACCGGTCGGGGCGGACGCGTCACTTAAGCTTGTTTGTCTATTTTCCGCTCGGTTTCATGAGCTGGATGAATCAGTCAGCGCGCTATGAGCCGGAACTGGGGGGCATTGTCGGCACCTGTGTCACGCCCTATCAGAAGGTGGCAGACTATTTCAAACACAAGGATTTCAAGGACAAGACCTTCCTGCTGAGTGAAGTGACGCCGGACGGGTTTGAAGCGCGGCAGGAGGTTTTTGAAGGCGAAGGCGGCCTGATGAACCCTGACGGGCTGCGTGAGGGCCTCAAAGGTGGTGCCGCGGTCTATGAGACGCCTGCCTGTATCCTTGAGTTTGAGGTGACGCTTAAAGATGGTGAGGCCTTTGATAACCGGCTGCTGTTCGGCCCCGCCAAGGATGAGGCCGAGATTGCCGACATTCGCCGGCGCTGGTTTGCCGAGGGGGCGTTTGCGGAGGCCGAAGCCGATTACAAGACCTATCTGGCCGCAGGGGAGGGGGTCTTACAGATCGATACGCCCGATGCGCATCTTGATGAATTCGTCAATCACTGGCTGGCGCGGCAGGTCTTTTATCACGGTGACACCAACCGCCTGACAACCGATCCTCAGACGCGCAATTTCGTGCAGGACGCCATGGGTATGGTCTATGTGCAGCCGGACAAGGCGCGGGATGCATTCTTCTATGCCCTGTCGCAGCAGCACGATGACGGGGCCATGCCGGATGGCATCAAGCTCTATGCGGAAGCCGAATTCAGCTACATCAATCAGGTGCCACATACGGATCATTGTGTGTGGCTGTTCATGTGGTGTGAAGCCTATCTCAGTGAAACCGGCGATTACGGGCTTCTGGGGGTCATGGTCGAAGGGCGCAGTGTGCGTGACCGGCTTGAGGCGGCGCTGGATCATCTGTGGGTGACGCGCGATAAACGGGGCTTAAGTTTCATCGATCAGGGCGACTGGAACGACCCGATGAATATGGTGGGCTTCAAGGGGCGCGGGGTGTCGGGCTGGCTCAGTGTGGCGGTGGCCTATGCCTGTGATCTGTGGTCGAAGATCGGGGGTCAGACCCTGTGGGCGGTGCGGGCCGCCGAAATCAACCGGTCGGTTAACCGGCATCTGTGGGACGGAGACTGGTTTGCGCGCGGTATCACCGATGATGGCGCAGTATTTGGTGTGAAAACCGATGCCGAGGGATCAATCTATCTTAATCCGCAAAGCTTTGCGCTGTTGGCCGGTGCAGCGGATGAAGCGCAGACCGATAAGATACTGGCGGCGGTCGAAACGCGTCTTGAGACGCCCTATGGCGTGGAAATGCTTGGGGCGCCCTATACGGCTATGCGCGAAGATGTCGGGCGGCTGACGCAGAAATCTGCGGGGGCGGCGGAAAACGGCTCAGTCTATAACCATGCGGCGGCGTTTTATATCTATAGCCTCTATCAGACGGGACATGTCGATAAGGGCTTTGATATTTTGCGCCGCATGCTGACCGGGCCGGATGAGGCGGATTATCTTCAGCGCGGTCAGATTCCGGTGTTTGTGCCGAACTATTATCGCGGGGCTTTTCGTGAGCATCCGCAAACGGCGGGCCGGTCATCACAGCTGTTTAATACGGGTACGGCGGCGTGGGTTTATCGCATCGTCATCGAAGGGCTGTTTGGGCTTAAGGGTACGGCGGACAGTTTGCAGATCAGGCCGAATCTGCCGGGTGACTGGCCGGAAGCAAGGGTCAGGCGGCGGTTCAGGGGTGCGACCTATGATATCCATATCCGGCGCGGTGACAGGCCTTCGCTGAGGGTCGATGGGGTGGTGATCGACGGCGATACTGTGCCGGTGCGGGACTGTCGGGTCGAGGTGGTGGTGTAATCATCCTCCCCTGATAAATCAGGGGAGGATGAATTAGGCGGCGCGGTTTATGGCGTCGCCGAGGACCGAAACGATCTCATGAATCTGATGCGGTTCGATGATCAGCGGTGGTGACAGGGCAATGGTGTCGCCGGTGACGCGGATCAGCAGGCCCTTTTCAAAGCAATCGACAAAGACCTCATAGGCGCGCTGGCCAATGGCGTCAGGGCGTGATTGCAGCTCGATACCGGCCATAAGGCCGATGGCGCGAGTATCGATGACATGTTTGGCGCTTTTCAGGCTGTGGATCGCGTCGCGCCAGTAGGGTTCGATCTCAGTCGCACGGGTCAGAAGACCTTCGGATTGATAGACCTCAAGCGTGGCAAGGCCTGCGGCACAGGCAATGGGGTGGCCGGAATAGGTATAGCCGTGGAACAGTTCAATGGCGTTGTCCGTGCCCGTCATCAGGGCATCATGCACCTGACGGCTGGCGAAGACTGCGCCCATAGGAATGACGCCGTTGGTCAGGCCCTTGGCGGTGGTGACAATATCGGGGGTGACGCCGAAATGGTCAGCGGCGAAGGCAGAACCCAGACGCCCAAAACCAGTGATCACTTCGTCGAAGATCAACAGGATACCGTGACGGGTGGCGATGTCCCTCAGGCGTTGCAGATAGCCTTTGGGGGGTAATAAAACACCGGCGGAACCGACGACAGGTTCAACAATGACGGCAGCAAGGGTTTCGGCACCATTGAGCGCGACAATCCGTTCAAGATCATCGGCCAGATCGGCACCGTGTTCGGGCAGGTCAGGACTGAAGGCGTTGCGGCTCAGGTCGTGGGTATGTCTGAGGTGATCGACGCCCCCCAGTTGCGGGAAGACACGACGGTTATTGACCAAACCGCCGACCGATATGCCGCCGAAGCCTACGCCATGATAGGCTTTTTCGCGCCCGACAAAGCGCGTGCGGGTGCCCTGACCGATGGCGCGCTGATAGGCGATGGCGATTTTCAGCGCCGTATCGACGGACTCGGAACCCGAATTGGTGAAGAAAATCCGGTCGAGCTTG
>JBCEBX010000011.1:0-3176 GCA_039206455.1 Asticcacaulis sp. | reverse complement strand
CGAGCTTGCCGCCGGTACCGGTTGGGGCAATGTCGGCCAGACGTTCGGCAAATTCGAAGGCGATGGGGTGGCCCATCTGAAAGGTCGGGGCGAAATCAAGGGTTAGTGCCTGACGGGATATGGCTTCGGTGATCGCTTTACGGCCATGACCGGCATTGACGCACCACAGGCCGGAGGTGCCATCAAGCACCGTGCGGCCATCGTCAGCGGTATAGTGCATGCCTTGCGCCGCCACCAGCAATCGCGGGCTTTGTTTAAACTGGCGATTGGCCGTAAACGGCATCCAGAAATGATCAAGCGAGGGCGTATTGGAAAGGGGTGTCGTCACGGCAGATGTCCTATGGTTCGCTTAAGTGGAACCATAGTTCACCCCTTCCGGCAAGACGTCTTTGTGATCACATATACGGTTATCCTAAACCGAGAAGCGGTAGCTGCCGGAACCGACCTCAAGGGTGACATAGCCGCCCGTTTGCGCCAGCACCGCGACCTCCTTGTGGACATTAACGGCCCGTCCGCCTTCACGCCAGTTACCTTCGGGGAGTATGACTTCGGCGGTGGTGCCTGCGGGGATGGTCAGGTCGAAGGCTTTGAGGCCACCCGCATTGCCGCGCACGGCGGTTTTGATCTCACCGAGAACCGACTGATAGGTGGCACTGACGTCACCGACATCCGGCAGATAAAGCGGCGCGGCGCGGATGCGTCTGAAACCGGCAGAGGCGGTGTCGATACCGGCCAGACGGCGGTACATGAAGCCGATCACCGCACCAAAGGCGTAGTGGTTATAGGAGTTCATGGCCAGATCACCGGTGTCGGAATCCCAGCGCTCCCACATGGTGGTTGCCCCTTTGAGCGGCATATAGCCCCAGGACGGGCGCTCACGTTGCAGCAGCAGGCCGGAAACGACGTCATACTGACCATTATCGGCCAGTACATCGAGGATATAGGGCGTGCCTAAAAAGCCGGTCGAGAGCTTCATGCCGCGACCACGGATTTCGTCGGTCAGCACCCTTGTGGCGGCGGGTTTCAGGCTGTCCGGCACCAGACCGAAATAGAGCGACAGGATTTGCGAGGTCTGGCTGCCGTTGCCGCATTTGCCGTTGGCATCAATAAATTCACGGGCATAGGCGTTGCCGATTTTCTGACGCAGATCAGTGTATTTTCTGACCTCGGCGGTGCGTCCGGTGATCTGGGCCATTTCGCGCATCAGGTCAGCGGAAAAAGCCCAGAAGGCGGTGGCGCAGAGGATGCGCGGCGTGGTTTCGTCATCGGGTTTTATGGCATCGACCGACAGCCAGTCGCCGAGGTCAAGGCCGCGTTCCTTGCGCCAGATATGGTCGGGATTATGGCCGATGAGGAAGTCCATCCACCTGGTCATGGCGTCCCAGTTTTCTTCGATCACCGGCGTGTCGCCATAGCGCTTCCATAGCATATAGGGCAGGATCAGACCGGCTTCAGACCAGCCTTGGGTCACCACATCAGGGAAGGATTGCGGTTGCGGCACAACAATGGGATAGCCACCGTCGGGACGTTGCGCGGCGCGGGCTTCGATCAGGAAGCGGCGGATAAACGGATCGACTTCCATATTGAAGGCGGCGGCATCCAGGAAGATCTGAATGTCGCCCATCCAGCCCATGCGCTCGTCACGTTGCGGACAATCGGTCGGTACGCAGAAGAAGTTGGAACGCTGGCTCCACAGGGCGTTTTCCCAGAATTTCTGAATGAGCGGGGCCTTGTCAAATTTGACGGTGCCGGTTTCCTTACAGGCGCTGGAGATGACAATCCCTTCGATGTCGGCAGGCCGTGGCGTACCGGGGAAACCTTCGACCTGAAGGTAGCGGAAGCCGTGATAGGTAAAGGTCGGTTCATAGACCTCGCCTGCCGGATCGCCCTTAAGGGTATAGTAGTCGGTGCATTTGGCCATGCGCAGATTGGCCATATCGACTTCGCCATCGGCCGCGAGGATTTCGGCAAATTTCATCTTCACGGTCTGGCCGGACTGGCCCTTGACCTTAAGGCGCACCCAGCCGGAGAAGTTCTGGCCGAAATCAAGGACATAAATGCCCGGTTTGGGCTGGCTGATGGTGGCGCGACGGGTGCCGATCTGCTCAAGCAGGGGGCTGGTCAGGGGGAGAATAGCACCGGCATAGGCCTGACCGACATGCACCTTAGGCCAGTGGGCGGCATTGAAGCTGGCCTTGTCCCAGTCAGGGGTTTCGAGGCGCGCATCATAGACTTCGCCGTCATAGATTTCCGAGGTGAGCAGCGGGGATTGACCAATGCGCCAGTCGGGGCCGGTCTTGATCCATTCGGAGGTGCCGTCGGCATAGTCAAGCCGCAGTTGGGCCAGCAAACGGCGTGGGGCGGGACCGAAGCCGTAACGTTCCAGACGCCAGCCGAATGCTGTGGCATAGAAGCCGTCACCGACGACAAAACCGAGCGCATTGGCACCGTTTCTGACCTGTTCGGTGACGTCAAAAATATTGTAGAAAATATGGGATTCTGCGACGCTGATTTCCGGCGTCAGATAGGCCTTGCCGACCTTGTGACCATTGAGGCGGGCCTCAAAAGCCCCTAATGCCGTGGCATAGAGGCGGGCATTGACCACCTGTTTTTGCGGCGTGAATTCGGTGCGCAGCAACATGGCGGGTTCAGCGGGGCGCGGGTCGTTTTGCGCGTCGGAACCGGATTTTTGCGCATTGACCCAGCGGGTGGAGTTAAAATCCGCAGCGTGCCAGTTGGCCGGTGGGGTCGGGTTTACCTTCCAGTTGAAATCACTGACGTAACGGATGATTGTACCGTCGTTCAGGTGCAGGCGGATAAGTGCGGCGAAAGCCCCGCCATCGACCGGAAAAAAGCCGGTGGTTTCGGCTTCAACCAGCACGCAGACGCTATTGCGTCCAGCGGTGATTTTGGCCGGAACCGGCACCAGTGTGCCCCAGTTGGGCACCAGCTGATCGGGCGTCAGGAGCTGTTCGCCATTGGCCCAGACGCCCCTGATCCAGTCCTTACCGGCAATAAAAACCTCTGACCTGACAAGGGTTTGCGGCGCGTCGAAGTCAAGGCGGAAAGCATGGGGCCGGTTATCGAGCGCCTTATCGGCCCAGATCCATTTCAGACCGGCGCGGCGGTCGCCTTCGGCGAGCGCATCTTCGGCAATGATCCAGTCGCCTTGCCAG
>JBCEBX010000010.1:0-7781 GCA_039206455.1 Asticcacaulis sp. | reverse complement strand
CATGCGGTCAGCTCCGGTAGGGGAAGCTATGGGCCGATACCGAGGTCATCACGCGATTGCCGGTGCCACTCCAGCCGACGGCGCAAAAAAGCCCTAGCTCCGATGACCAGCAAACGGAATCCCACCCATTATCTGCGGCACTGACCCTAACTACCCAGTCAATACCCTCAGATGAGGTCATGACCCGATTACCGGTTCCCGATGTGGCGACGGCGCAGAACTGACCCAGCTGCGGTGACCAGCAGACGGAGCGCCAGCCATTATCCACCGCCGCCTGCGTCGTCCAGTTGATGCCATCCGAAGATATCATAACCCGTCGGGCACCTGTTTCCGCCACAGCGCAAAACAGCCCCCGTTCCGCCGCCCAGCATACAGACCGCCACCCGTTATCCGCTGCACTGGCGCGCACGGTCCAGTTGCTTCCGTCAGGTGAGGTCATGACACGGTTGCCTGAGCCACTGACAGCGACCGCACAAAACAGCCCCAGCTCAGCTGCCCAGCATACAGACCGCCAGCCATTGTCCACGGCACTGGCACACACGGTCCAGTTGATCCCGTCAGATGACGTCATGACGCGATTGCCTGTACCGGAATCCGAAACCGCACAAAACAGCCCCAGTTCCGCCGCCCAGCACACAGAACGCCAGTTGTTATCAGGCGCACCCGCCTGAGCCGTCCAGTCAACCCCGTTAGGTGAGGTCATCACCCGATTCCCGGTTCCACTGGCGGCAACCGCGCAAAATAAACCTGCCTCATCGGCCCAGCAAACAGACGCCCAGTCAATATCCGCACTGGTGCGCAGTATCCAGTTAACGCCATCCGACGACGTCATGACACGGCTGCCCGTACCTGAATCAGCCACGGCACAAAACAGGCCCAGCGCCTCAGACCAGCATACCGCCCGCCAGTTATTGTTGGCCACGCCTGTACTGCTTAGCCAGGAACTTGAATTTACGCGCCTGCGTTTAACGGCATCCGGTCTCTGATAACCGCCCCGGCTCCATCTTATGCGTCCGGAAAAGCGGTTCACTTCATAGGCGGTCAGCCAGCGGTTACCGTCGGGCGACACCTTCAGTGACAGGTTATCACTGCCATTGGTGCCGAATTCCGCCCGCCCGCTCCAGCCGGTCTGCCAGAGGAGTGATGCCGTGTCGCCTGCCGCGTTTTTGTTAAGTTTGGTTTGAATACCATTTCCGGCATGATTGAACAAAACCGCCGGACTGCTGACCGACAGGCGGTTATAGTCATCTGACGTCGCATTGATCCCGACACTGGACAGGTTCTGCTGAACCGTCAGAGCCCCCCAGCCTGCATCTTTGCGCACCAGATGTGTGGCTTCGTCGGCGACATAGACAATCGCGCCTTCGCCTTGCGTCACCACATTCCAGTACCCGCCCCAGAATATAAGAAAATCACCGGCTTCATGATCGTCCCACACCGCTCCGGTTGCGGCTTCGGGCAGAATATAGGCGTCGCCCGCCTGTGGATCGGACGGCTGCGTCGTGACACTGCGGCTTAAGGCCGTGGCCTGCACCAGCGCCTCAAGCTTCCAGATGGTTTCATTAAGAGTGATATAGGCACCGGTCTGGCCTGATTGCAGCAGGGGCAATCCCAGACGAGGAGTATTTTGCAATGACACGAAGGGGCCTCTTTGCTGATTGAAGGGTCAGCCAGAAGCATCCGCCTGTTTAGGCCAGAGAGGATATTTTTCAGGGTGCCAGATAAACCAGCCGCTTCTTGCCCTTCAGGGTTTTGAGGGTCTTAAGATTTTGCTGATGCGCGCCGCTGTCATAAGCCGCCTGTTTGCTGGCATCGATGTACCAGGTCTTTTCAATCTCTTTCTGCACGATATGCGACGCATAGAGATGCCCCTGAAACAGCGTATCCGCCGCCGCGGGCAACAGGGGGATAAGGCTTGAGACCGAGCTTATGCCGCTGTCGGCCAGCAGGATCAGAAGCGTCTTGAGGAAGGTAAAGGGGCTGATACGGGCTCTTAAGGCCTGAACCATAATAAAGCTGCTGGCACCCACACTATAGATCGCTCCCAAAGGCAGTCCCGGCACCCAGGCCAGTATCCCGTCCAGCCCTATGACATTGACTGGCCCGATTTTAATCAGACCATCAGACAATCGCTTCACAAGCCCCACGGAGTTGTAGAGTTTATCAACCGCCTGTTGCGACCTTACAAACATGTCACTTGCTCCGCGCCCCCCTGATCCGCTAATCTTGGCGCACAGGTACCATCCCGTCAATCCACCAAGCCCCTGAGGTCACCATGCTCGTCACCACCACCCACGTTGTTGAAGGTAAGACCATCGAATCCTATCTGGGCGTCGTTACGGGCGAGGCCATTTTAGGAGCCAATATCTTCCGCGATATGTTTGCCGGTATTCGTGACATCATTGGTGGCCGGTCGGGAGCCTATGAGGAAGTCCTGCGCAAGGCCCGTGACGCGGCTCTGGATGAAATGCAGGCCGAGGCCCGTTCCAAAGGTGGTAATGCCGTTGTCGCCGTCGATATCGACTACGCTACGGTCGGTCAGGGCTCCATGCTGATGGTCACCTGCTCCGGCACGGCTGTTGTCATCCGCTAACCCTTGTTTATAAAGCGTCTTTTTTCTCTGGCCTGCTTTACGGTCAGCCTATTGTGGCTGGCCGTTTCGGTTGTGTGCCTTCTCAATCTGCCTCAGGCCAAGGCCTATCTGATTGATATATTTTCGGCCCCGCTTCTGACCGGCGCGATTATCTGTCTGGGGCTACTGATACTTCTGAAGCAACGCCTGTCGGCCCTCATAAGCCTTGTGGCGGTGATGGGGCTAAGCTTCAGTCTTTGGGGCCAGATGTTTCCGCATCAGCCAAAGCCTGACCTGACGGCGCAACCGGTGCGCCTGATCTTTGCCAATTTGTGGATCAAGAACCAGACCCCGGAAAAGCTGATTGACTGGATCGATAGAGAAAATCCGGATGTGGTCGCTCTGGTCGAGGTCGGGCCGCTGGCGGAAATCAATCTCATTGCGCCCCTGAAAACGCGTTTGCCCTATGTAACGCATCACCACCAGACAACCATATTGTCGCGCTTCCCTATAAGCGCAACGGATTCCAAGCATATCGGTTACAGCACCGCCACGGCGACGATTGAGGCCCCGGCCGGGCCATTGCATCTGGCGGTGGTGCATCTGACACGACCATGGCCCTTTACGGCCCCTGACGCGCAACCACAGCAGGTTAGATTACTTGCGCAGGACTTCAATGCCGGAAGCTCAGAGCGCACCGTGCTTGTCGGGGATTTCAATACAACGCCGTCCGCAGCGGCCCTTTCGGCGTTCAGCCAGCAAACCGGCTTCGACCCTGCCGGTTCCCGCAGCGGCACATGGCCCGCCGCTCTTCCCGCGCCCTTACGGCTTGGGATCGACAATGTGTTTGCGGCCACAGGCCTGAGCCTCAAGGATCGCCGGACTGGCCCCCATTATGGCTCTGACCACAGGCCGGTTCGCGTGGATATCTATCCGGCAGAATAACCTTCTGCCTGTTTTAAGGCCTATTTGCCTTCAGAACGGTTCGGGCGTGAGGCCTTCTTCTTTTCGGCCGCTTCGGCCTTAGTGGCGCGCGTCGTCTCGATCTTGCGGTTCAGATCGTCAATGGCCGGACTTTCGAGCAGATCATCGGTCAGCACCGCATCGACGATGGCATCCTGACTTTCGATGACGTGGCGCGCTTGCGTGCTGGCGGCGTCATTGACCGCTTCCGCCGCCTCCTCAAGCAGGTTAGCCGAAGGCTCAGAGGATTTCAGCCAGCCATATTGCGCCGTCAGAGCATCGGTAAAGGTGCGCGGCAAAGCGCCATAGGCCTCATTGTTTCTCGGCTTGATTGGTGCGAGAGCACTGCTCAGTGCCCAGCTGCCCAACCCGAAGCTGGTGGCCGCAAAGAACGGCACCCACAGTGGCGAAAACGCCCCGATCCAGAAATGCGTCAGCTTTTCAGACGCTTCTTTTATATCTTCGGGCGTTGCCAAAGACAGTTTCAGTGTTTCACTATCCGTAATGGCCACCATGATCACACCTCATTTTGAACAAAAAATGTTGCAGCGCACACAGGGGTAACACGATTATATCCCCAAGGCTATGCCGCCCACCCCCTGGTGCGTCAAAAAGACCTGAATTTCGCGTGATGGGCAAAGTCCGATTTGGGCTTTCCTTTCGCTTCAAAACCTCTTAGCCATTTAACCGGAATAACAGGAGGCCCGCATGACCTACACACCCGATACCGCACGTTACACTAACATGCCCTATCGTCGTTGCGGCCGGTCAGGCCTGAAGCTTCCGGCTATCTCATTGGGTTTGTGGCATAATTTTGGAGATATCGACCCGCTGGATAATCAGCGGGCGCTGCTCAGGCGTGCCTTTGACCGCGGCATTACCCACTTCGATCTGGCCAATAATTACGGGCCGCCTGCCGGTTCGGCAGAAACCAATTTCGGTCGCATCCTGCGTGAAGACCTAAGGGCTTATCGGGATGAACTGATCATCTCCTCCAAGGCCGGCTGGCAGATGTGGGATGGCCCCTATGGCGGGTTTACAGGGTCGCGAAAACATCTGATCGCCAGTTGCGACCAGAGCCTGAAACGCATGGGGCTTGAATATGTCGATATCTTTTATTCGCACCGCCCCGACCCCTATACCCCGCTTGAGGAGACCATGGGGGCGCTGGCGCAGCTCTATCGTCAGGGCAAGGCGCTCTATATCGGCATCTCTAGCTATGGCCCCGAACTGACGCGCGCCGCCGCCGAAATTCTCAAGGCCGAAGGCGTACCGCTGACGATCAACCAGCCTAACTATAGCCTGCTGGACCGCTGGATCGAGCCTGAACTTTTAGCAGTGAACGATAAGTATGGCGCAGGCGCGATTGTTTTCTCGCCCCTGTCGCAGGGATTCTTAAGCGACAAATATTTGCGGGACATCCCCGAGGACTCGCGCGCGGCACGGCTTGACTGGGTCCGCGCAGGGCTCACCCCTGAAAAACTCAAGCTCATTCGCCAGTTAAATGACATGGCCGTCGGACGCGGTCAGTCACTGGCGCAAATGGCCTTAAGCTGGACGCTGCGCGATCCGCGCATCACCTCGACCCTCATTGGAGCCCGCACGGTTGAGCAGCTTGATGACAGTCTGGGGGCCTTGAAAAACCTCAGTTTTACCGCTGATGAACTGGCGCTGCTTGACCGGCTGACGCGTTCGGCCCTGCCCGATATCTTTAATGAGCCGCCCAAGGCCACCGGTCAGGATCTGATTGAAAATCCGGTGTTTCCGGATTAATCTGGAAACACTATCGGGGGAACAGTCATGACACATTTTAAAACCATATTGCTGACCAGCGCCATGCTTGGTCTGGCTGCCTGCTCGCAACCGGCACCCGAAAGCATCCAGGGCTATGCCGATAGTAAACTCGACTATATTGCCGCTGATGCCTCAGGCGGCATGGGTCGTGAGGCAGCAGCGGGCGCGACTGCGGACATCGGCCTGCCTCAGATAGCCTATGATTACAGCTACGGCTTCAGCGCCCCCTCGGCGTCACTGTCTGACCTTCTGAACCGGCATAAGTTCGCTTGCGAAAAAGCCGGGCCAAATGCCTGCCTGCTCATCAGTACGTCTGCCTCGCAAAACCCGGACGACCGTCACACAAATTACAGTCTGGAGTTACGCGTCAGTCCGGCATGGCTGAAACAGTTTCAGACAGGTCTGGCGGATGACCTGAAAAGCACCAAAGGGCGCATGGCGTCGCATAGTGTTACCAGTGAAGACCTGAGCCTTAATATTGTCGATACCGAAGCGCGCCTCAAAAACAAACTGGCCCTGCGTGATCGCCTTCAGGATATTATTCGCCAGCGTCCGGGCAAAATATCCGAACTGATCGAAGCGGAAACCCAGCTGGCGCAGGTTCAGGCCGATATTGATGCCGCACAATCGGCACTGGCGGTCATGAAAAAGCGCGTGGCCACCGTGCATCTCACCCTGTCCTACCACAGCCAGGCCGTTGCGGCCTCGACCTCAAGCTTCAGTCCGATTACCAATGCCCTGAACAATGTCGTCGGACATTTTATGCGCACACTAGGTTTTCTGATTGAATTGCTTGCCGTGCTTTTGCCGCTCATTCTACTGAGCGTTCCGGCCATATGGTACGGCCGGAAGTGGTTTAAGGCACGCAAGGCTAAGAGCCCTAAGGTGTCTAAGACTCCAGATTCGGGGCCTCCAGATTCTAAGACCCCAGATTCTTAAGACCCCAGAAGTGAGCTGATGCCCTGACCGGCAACAAAGGCCAGCCAGGCCAGAACGGCGAAATAGACCAACGTGGCGATGTTGAACAGGTATCCCAGCAGGACAAACACGCCGTCACGCTGCACCATGCCAATGGACAAAAGCAGGATCGCTACGCCGGGCAGAGTGTTCGAAAACGGGATCGGGCCCAGCGGCGCCATCAGCAACAGCGCGGAAAAAATCAGGACAATGCCGTTAAACCGCGCCGCTACCCCGCCATGTGTAAGACCGCTCAGGCGCGGCTTGACATAGGGATCAATGCGCGACACCAGCTTCACGCCCTTTTGCAGGGCGGGGATCAGCTTTTCGGTATCCATTTCGCGGTCAAGTATCTTCTTAGGTAACCACGGCAAACGGTTCAGCGTAATGGATACGCTCACCAGCAATATCGCGCCGCCAAAGACGGTCGAAACGCCCGGAATAGAGACCGGAATAAGAAACGGCAGGCACAGAAGCGCGCACAAAAGCAGCAACCCCTGCTCACCAATGGCGGCGATGAGTTCACGCAAGGTCACCGACCGCCCCCGTATACGGTCAATGGTTTCACTCAGCATATCGCTGACTTTTTTGGACGTATCGCCAAAACCGGAGGAGTCAATCACGCGCATAGCCTTCTGATTAAGGAACCTGAGGCCGCTAAATGCCCGCATTTCCTTAAAATTGAAAGCGGGCATTTGATTTTTTAAGGCCTGAGCTTACGCAAGCCCCGCGGCGCCATCCGTCCGACCGAGGCGCGCTTGCCTTCATATTCGGAGTAATCCTTGAATTCGCGCGCCTTGCCCGAACCGTCGTACCAGTAAACCGGCTCAGCCGAATTAAAGACGGCGATGTCCTTTACGCCGCCATCCTTATAGCCCTGAAGCTTGACGCCCTTGCCACGGCCCATTTCAGGCAGTTCCGACACCGGATAGATCAGAAGTTTGTTGTTTTCCCCAAGGATCATCACCTTGTCGCCGATAATCGGCAAGGCGGCAAAAGCTTCGGTTTCTGTGCCGACATTCAGCGTTTGCTTGCCTGCCTTCTTGTTGCCGACGGCATCTTCTTCGTTCATCACGAAGCCATAACCGTTTTTCGACACCATCAGGCGTTTGGCCTCAGGGGTGTACATGAACACCGAAACGATGGTGGCGGATTCTTCCATCTCAAGCATCAGCCTGAGCGGCTCGCCATGCCCGCGTGCCGACGGCAGCTTGTCGCAGGATACCGTAAAGAAGCGCCCGTCAGAGGTCAGGATCAGCAGCTTGTCAGTATTATAACCCGGCACAAGGAAGCCAAGTTCGTCGCCTTCCTTGAACTTAAGCTCGGACGGATCATCGATCTTGCCCTTGGTCGCACGGATCCAGCCGCGTTCCGACAAGATAACCGTCAGGGCTTCTTTGGGCAGGTAGGATTCGATCGCCGCCACTTCGATGCCTTGCGGGGCCTCGGCAAAGCGCGTGCGACGTGCCGACAGAAGCTGCTTGCGCACATCGGT
>JBCEBX010000009.1:2619-7800 GCA_039206455.1 Asticcacaulis sp. | reverse complement strand
GCCGGTACTTGAGGCGGGCAGTTATACGCAAGGCGTGGTCAAGGTCACGCCCTGGGCCGAGCAGGCGTTTTTCCTGTCGATTTCGCTGATTATTCTGGGGGTGGGTTATCTTAAGGCCAATATATCCTCGATTGTCGGTCAGCTTTATCCGGAAAAAGATCCGCGCCGCGATTCAGGCTTCACGCTCTATTATTACGGCATCAATCTGGGGGCCTTCTGGGCGGCGATACTGTGCGGCTATCTGGGGGAAACCTATGGCTGGGGCTGGGGGTTCGGTCTGGCGGGGCTGGGGATGCTGGCGGGGCTCATTGTGTTTGTCTGGGGCAAGCCGCTGCTTGAGGGTAATGGGGAGCCGCCGGAGCCTGAGAAACTGAAAGCGCCGGTATTCGGGCCGTTTAACCGTGAAACCCTGATCTATGGTTTGTCGATCCTGTCCGTCCCGCTGATCTGGTTTGCAGTTCAGCGAAATGAGGTCGTGGGCTGGGGGCTTGGGGCGGCGTCGATGGCGATTATCGGCTATGTGGTCTGGTATATGGCGCGTTATTTCGCGCGGGAGGAGAATTTCCGGCTGGGGCTGGCCTTTGTGCTGATTTTTGCTTCGGTGATCTTCTGGACGCTGTTTGAACAGGCGGGATCGTCACTCAATCTGTTTGCGGCGCGTAATACGAATCTGGAACTGGTCAGTCTGGCCGTGGTGTTTGATCTGTTCGGGCAGGTGATGGTGTTCGGGACACCGGCGCAACTGGCGGCGGTTACGCTTCCGGCAGGTTACTGGCATTTCGATACGACCTTTACCGCGTCACAGACCCAGTCGTTTAATTCGGCCTTTATTCTGTTGCTGGCCCCGCTGTTTGCCATTGGCTTCACCTGGTTGGGCAAGCGCGGACGCGATCCAGATCCGGTCAAGAAATTTGCCTTTGCGCTGGTCAATGCCGGTATCGGGTTCCTGATACTGGTGTGGGGCGCGGGCTTTGCCGACAATGCGTTCCGGTTGCCGCTGGTGTTTCTCGGGGCGACCTATCTGGTGCATACGATCGGGGAACTGGCGCTGTCGCCGGTCGGTCTGTCGCAGATTACCAAGCTGTCGCCGCCGGTTATTGTGTCCACGATGATGGCGATCTGGTTCCTCAGTTCGTCAGCGGCGCAATATATTGCCGGTTTCATTGCTGCGACCACGGCGACGGAAACGGTGGGCGGGCAGGTACTCGATCAGCGGGCCTCACTTGAGGCGGCGCTCAGTACGTTTAAGGTGATTGGCTGGTGGGGTGTCGGCCTTGGGGTGGGGCTGTTTGGTCTGTCCTATGTCATTAAACACTGGGATTATGGGGCGAACAAATAGCAGGCAGGGTCGCGGACCCTGCACCCATTTGAGCCGAGCCAGACGGAACTTTTCATATTGCAGTGGCAGACGCCCCGCACCTCGGGGCTAACGGGTGCAGGGCCTGAGGCCCTGCTAGAGTTCGTTGCGGATGCGCAGGTAGAGGCGGGGCTCGGAATCGCGCACCGAACTTTCGTGATAGGCGACCTCACTTATGCCGCGCAGGCCCTCATAGCGGGTAGCCTCATAGGTCGAGGTGCGCGAGCCAAGGTTTTGCAACTCGCCACGAATAGCCAGTTTATGGTTCGGGCGGTATTCGGCATAGAGGCTGACCCATGGCGAGCCCAGCGAACGGCTGACCTGATTATAGCGCCATGTGGTGTTGTCCCAGCCCTTATCGACCGACCAGCCCCACGAATAGAGCGGCTTGTCCTGAGAGAAGTTCAGGGAAAGGGTCACGGGTGTCTGACCGGAGATGCGGCGCTTTTCACCGGTCACCGGATCAGTGACTTCGGATTCGTTCCAGGTGGCATTGAAATGCACCATGCCACCTTCGTCGGTCAGCAGACCATCGGTCGGCAGGCTCAGGCGTGTACTCAGGCGCTGGTTTTCACCATCACCAATATTGCCGACCGCGTCATGGACAGCATTTTCCGTATAGACCGGGACGCGTTCAATGGCGTCTTCGATCTGATACTGCTGATAGTTGATGACCAGTTGCCCCTTGTCGGCAAAGCGGTAATCAAGGCTGATCTGGTCAGCCCACTGACGGTAGGGCACCAGATTGACGGGGGCCAGAAGCTGCTCAGGCTTTTCATACTGCCATTGCGCAACAGACACAAAATCCCAATAGCCCAGACCACCGACTTCGCGTTCGCGGCTGATGCGCACCTGAAGGCGGTCATCGGGACGCCAGTTCACCGACAGGCGCGGCTTGGAATAGCTGTAGGTCTCGCGCGCGCTATAGGTGCCGCGATGATAGATATCAGCCGATTCAACCATCAGGCCGCCATCGATGGTGATATTGTCCGCAGGTCGCCAGTTGGAACTGATGTAGACCTTGCCGCGATTTTCTTCACCGTGGACGATGCCGGGGGTGACGATGTCATCAGGCGTCATCCATGAACCGGTAGACAGGCTTTCGCTGTCGAAGACATTGTATCGGTGTTCGGCACCCGCCTGAAGGGTCAGGGCCGAATTCTTACGCCATGTGGCCTGACCGCTGAGGTTGCCCTCGGCAGTGATTTTTTCCTCAACATATTCTGAAGTGTAGGTCGGATTTAGATAGTTGCGCTCATAGGTGTTGCGGTTTTCACGCGCCCACATATCCAGCCTGAGGTTGACGTTATTGATAACATCACGGTTATAGCTGCCGGAAATTTCAGTGTTCAGGTTTTCGGTCTTACGGGCTTCGCTTTCCAGCGTGTCGCCAGTGTAGTCGGCATCAAAGCCGGACACCTGAGGGCGCACCTTGCCTTCGAGAGACATATAGCCGCCATAGGCCGAACCCGCCCATTTCACCCGTGCCTCAAGGCCTTCGCTGTTGCCGCGTGACTGGGTGATGTGGTGTTTCTCAGTGCCGTCGGCATAGGTGGTGTATTTGTCACCGCGCCCCGTGCCGTCATCATTATTCTGGAAATAGTTGAGGCCGGCCTCAAGCGTCTTGCCCGCACGTTTTTTCAGCCATGTCAGGCCGAACTGCGGTTTGACGCGGCCGCCGGTATAGATATTGCCGCCGTAATTGAGGGTCACGACGGGCTTATCGGTCGGCTTGCGTACGATGTTTATAAGTTCGTTGTGGCCCTGAAAATCATGACTGCCGGTACCTGCGGGGATGCGTTCGATGCGCTCAACCATCGAGGCCGGAACGCGGCGCAGGGCCTCAGACAGGCCTTCGCCCGGACGCTGGCCGTCAATCAGCACATTACCATTGCCGTTTGAACCCGAAAGCACAAAGTTCGGGATATGGCGCACCATGTCTTCAGCGGAGTGGACAGATTTGCCGGTAAAGTCAGAAAGGGTATAGCTTACCTGTGCGGCCGTGGCGGACGGCCCCATGAGTCCCCCTGCGAAACCAAGGCAAAGCGCCAGAACCGATGCGGATGTAATGGCCTTCAGGCGCATTAAACCAGATACCCTTGAATATGGTTTTACGAAAAATACCGATGCGGCAATAGGTTACATTATGTAACAACGGATACAGTTTCACAAGCCCATAAAGCCCCAATGCGGCATATATGCGGCTAAATACGATTAAACACAGAAGGTTAATTTATATTATAATTGAGGTTTATTGGGTGCCACCCACCGTAATGCCGCGAATTTTTAACGAGGGCTGACCGATTCCCACAGGCACACTTTGACCGCCCTTGCCGCAGGTGCCGACACCGGGGTCAAAGGCAAAGTCATTGCCGATCATCTCGATCTGGCGCATGACGGCGGGGCCATCACCGATCAGGGAGGCACCTTTGACGGGCGTGGTGACCTTACCGTCTTCGATCAGATAGGCCTCGGTGCACTGAAAGACGAACTTGCCGTTGGTAATGTCCACCTGTCCGCCGCCGAAATTAACCGCATAAAGGCCCCGCTTCGTCGAGGCGATCATGTCGGCGCGGCTATCGCTGCCGCCGGTCATGAAGGTGTTGGTCATGCGCGGCAGGGGCTGGTGGGCATAGGACTGACGACGACCATTGCCGGTGACGTCCACGTTCATCTTACGTGCGGACAGACGGTCGTGCATATAGCCCACCAGTATGCCATCTTCGATGAGCGTCGTGGCCTGTGTGGGCGTGCCTTCATCGTCAATATTCAATGAGCCGCGGGCATCGGTAATTGTACCGTCATCAACAACCGTGACACCTTTGGCAGCCACCTGCTGACCCATCTTGCCGGAAAAAGCCGAGGTGCCCTTGCGATTGAAATCGCCTTCAAGGCCGTGACCAACCGCTTCGTGCAACAGGACGCCTGGCCAGCCACTGCCCAGAACAATGTCCATTTCACCGGTGGGGGCAGGGATGGCCTCCAGATTAATCAGTGCCTGTCTCAGGGCCTCATCAACCTGAGCCTGCCAGTTTTTCGGATCAACCAGTTCGGTCAGGCCGATGCGCCCGCCGCCGCCGGTAGAAGCGGTTTCCCGACGCCCGTTCTGCTCAACTGAAACACCAATCGAGATACGTACCAGAGGACGGTAATCATGATAGATTTCACCGCCTGCACGCAGAATGGCTATGTGGCGCTGATCGCTGGCGATGGAGGCCGACACCTGCACAACGCCGGAATGCTTATCGCGGGCATAGGCATTGATGGCTTCAAGCAGGGCAATCTTGGCGGCGAAATCCATGTCGCTGATGGGATCGTGCGCGCCGTAATAGCGCTGGTTACTACGGGGCGGATTTTGGGTGGTCAGGCTTAAGGAGACGGCCTTGCCTTGTTTGGCCTGTGCGGCGGCATCGGCGGCACGACGGATGGCCTCAAGACT
Organism: Asticcacaulis sp.; assembly: GCA_039206455.1. Lineage (GTDB taxonomy): Bacteria > Pseudomonadota > Alphaproteobacteria > Caulobacterales > Caulobacteraceae > Asticcacaulis. Next base: position 3,004 of record JBCEBX010000009.1, on the reverse strand, counting down.
CAGTTCTTCCGCATTGGCAAAGCCGATGGTCTCATCGGAGACGATTCTCAGGCCAAATCCCTGATCGGCCCCATAGTTGGCTCCCTTCAGGCGACCATCATCGAAGACAAGTGATTCTGTCTCACGTGATTCGAAGAAGATTTCCCCGTCATCCGCACCGGTCATGGCCTCGTCAAAAAGACGCTGGCAGGCCTGAGTGTCCAGATCCTTGAAAGCAGCGGGTGAGGGGGCGTGGTCTAAGGGCATTGAAACTCACTTCTGTCTGGAATGCGCTCTTTATTTAGGAGCGAAAGCGGCCAAAGGCTATGGGTTATGCGAATTTATTGTCAGGTGACCACATGTGGCCTCAGCCGCGACAAAAGATCGCACCTGACGGGATGGGGCA
>JBCEBX010000009.1:0-2609 GCA_039206455.1 Asticcacaulis sp. | reverse complement strand
TTTTGGCTGTTGAGGCCTGAAGCCTGTGGCAAAAATCGATGGTCATTTTGATAGGGTGCGCTTTTTATTTAGGTGTGAAACCTGTCAAAGGCCATGGGGAGAATGAATTTATTGTTTTCTGTCTGTGCGGTGCCGGTGCCGCGACAAAAGATCGCAGTTAAGGCGGGTGTGGGTAGTAATTGAAATAATTCTCCCTGTTCATATCAGGGAATCCGCGTTTTAGCCCTTTGCAATTTGCTCATATGGCATTATGGGAACCCTACGCAAAGGTGAGACATATTGTCATAAGTCGTCACCTTCGCTGTCACCCTGACCGATTAATAAGGGCAGGGACGGCGACCGAGGATTAACTGGCTTTGCACCTGCCGCACCTTGGATGTAAGGCGGCAGGCAAAAGGCCGTCATTATTGAGGATAGTGGGAATGGGCATCCGAAGGCTGACCATGGCTGGCGTCCGGGCCGGTAAGGCTGGGATCGGCGCTATACTAGCGTCTTTGAGCGCGTGGTTTGTGGGGGCCGGTATGGCCTTCGCCGAAGAGGTGGCAGGGCTGCCAACTGATAAGGCCATCCATCTGCAAAAGTCTGTGTCGGAGCTTAAGGACGACGCTATTTTCTTCCATGACTGGATTCTGCTGCCCATCATTACGGCGATTGTCGTTCTGGTGCTGGGCCTGCTGATCTGGATCGTGCTGCGTTACAACAAGCGCACCAATCCGAACCCTGCGCGTTTTTCACATAACACGACCATTGAGATACTTTGGACGGTCGTTCCGGTTCTGATCCTTGTCTATATTGCGTTCTTCTCGTTCTCGCTGATGCGCAAGTATGAAAACATGCCTGATCCCGACGTGGTGGTTAAGGCGACCGGCTATCAGTGGTACTGGGCCTATGATTTCCCTGAACTGGGTGTCGAAGGTATCGAGTCGCGTCTGCTGCCCGAAGCTCGTGAACTGGAGAGCGCGCGTGCCGCCAATGTACCGTTCCTGCTCGGCGTCGACAATGAGCTGATCGTGCCGGTAAACAGTGTCGTTCAGGTTCAGGTTACCGCCTATGACGTTATTCACGCCTTTGCCGTTCCGGCCTTTGGTGTAAAGATTGACGCGGTTCCGGGGCGCCTGAACAATCTGTGGTTCAAGGCCCGTGAAACCGGCATCTTCTATGGCCAGTGTTCGGAACTGTGCGGTATCGACCATGCCTATATGCCCATCGCGATCCGCGTTGTGACGCAAAAGGAATTCGACGACTATATCATCGCTGCCGGTGGCAAGACCCGCGCCCAGATCGCTCAGGAAGCGGCTGCGGCCAAGCTTGCTGAACAACAGGCGGCTGCAGAAGCCGCTGCCGCTGCGGACACGGCTGAAGCGGCTGGTGCTTCGGCGGTTGCCACCGACGCGGCCGAAGCTGCCTCCGATGCGCCCGCCGCTGCCACCGATGGTGGATCAGCTTCTGCCGCCGCTGCGGCCCAATAATTAGTAAAGAGAGACGAACGCAATGGCTACGAACGCTTCAGTCGCTCATGATCATCACGACGATCACGACAACCATACGCCGCCTTTCTTTAAGCGCTGGTTCTATTCGACCAACCACAAAGATATCGGCCTTCTGTACATCTTCTTCTCGATCTTTGCCGCCATCATTGGTGGCGGTCTGTCGGGCCTGATCCGCTGGGAGCTTTATGAGCCGGGTCTTCAGCTTTTTGTTGAAGGCAGCATGCTCGACTCACTGGGTATTTTCCAGGGCAAGCATGGCTATAATGCCGTAGTTACCGCCCACGCCCTGATCATGGTGTTCTTTGTGGTCATGCCGGCAACGGTTGGCGGTTTCGGCAACTATTTCGTACCGCTCATGATCGGTGCGCCGGACATGGCCTTCCCCCGCCTGAACAATATCTCGTTCTGGCTTCTGGTGGCGGGTTTTGTTCTGCTGGTTATCTCGCTGTTCGTTCCGGGCGGTGTCGGTGCTTCTGATAAGGGCTTTGGGGGCGGCTGGACCGTTTACCCACCTCTGTCGAACGCGCAGTACCATCCGGGGCCGTCGCTTGATCTGGCGATCTTTGCCCTGCACGTGGCCGGTGCCTCGTCGATCCTCGGTGCGATCAACTTCATCACCACGATCTTCAACATGCGTGCACCTGGCATGACGCTTCACCGCATGCCGCTGTTTGCCTGGGCCTTGCTGGTTACCGCGTTCCTTCTGCTGATCTCCCTGCCGGTTCTGGCCGGTGCGATCACCATGCTGCTGACCGACCGTAACTTCGGCACCAGCTTCTTTATTCCCGCTGGCGGTGGCGATCCGGTCATGTACCAGCACCTGTTCTGGTTCTTCGGTCACCCCGAAGTGTACATCATGATCCTGCCGGGCTTCGGTATCATCAGCCATATCGTTTCGACCTTCTCTAAAAAGCCGGTCTTCGGTTATCTGGCCATGGCCTATGCTATGGTGGCCATCGGTGTTGTCGGTTTCGTCGTGTGGGCGCACCACATGTACACCGTCGGTATGGGCTTCAACCTGCGTGCCTACTTCGTTATGGCGACCATGATCATCGCTGTGCCTACCGGGGTTAAGATCTTCTCGTGGATCGCGACCATGTGGGGCGGGTCGATTGACTT
>JBCEBX010000008.1:0-7877 GCA_039206455.1 Asticcacaulis sp. | reverse complement strand
CCATCACCCCTGACGAAGCCCGCGTTGAAGAATTCGGCCTGAAGAAGATGTGGAAGTCGCCTAACGGCACCATCCGTAACATCCTCGGCGGTGTTGTGTTCCGTGAGCCGATCATCTGCAAGAACGTGCCGCGTCTGGTTCCGGGCTGGACCCAGCCGATCATCGTTGGCCGTCACGCCTTTGGCGATCAGTACAAGGCCACCGACTTCCTGTTCCCCGGCAAGGGCATCCTGTCCATCAAGTTCGTTGGCGACGATGGCGAAGTCATCGAACATGAAGTCTTCAAGGCCCCGTCCGCCGGTGTGGCCATGGGCATGTATAACCTCGACGAATCGATCCGCGACTTCGCCCGCGCTTCGTTCGAATATGGTCTGGCCCGCAACTATCCGGTTTACCTGTCGACCAAGAACACCATCCTTAAGGCCTATGACGGCCGCTTCAAGGATCTGTTCCAGGAAGTCTTCGACGCCGAATATGCCGATAAGTTCAAGGCCGCAAAACTGACCTATGAGCACCGTCTGATCGATGACATGGTCGCCTCGGCCCTGAAGTGGTCCGGCGGTTTCGTCTGGGCCTGTAAGAACTATGACGGCGACGTGCAATCCGACACGGTCGCTCAGGGCTACGGCTCGCTCGGCCTGATGACCTCGGCTCTGGTGACACCGGACGGCAAGACCCTTGAGGCTGAAGCCGCCCACGGCACCGTGACCCGCCACTATCGTCAGCACCAGAAGGGCGAAGCGACCTCGACCAACTCCATCGCCTCGATCTACGCATGGACGGTTGGCCTGAAGCACCGCGCCAAGCTTGACGGCAACGAAGAACTGAAGGTCTTCGCTGAAACCCTTGAGCGCGTGACGGTCGATACGGTTGAATCCGGCTTCATGACCAAGGATCTGGCGCTTCTGGTCGGTGATACCCAAAGCTGGCTGACCACCGAAGGCTTCCTCGACAAGGTTTCCGAAAACCTGTCGAAGGCTCTGGCCAACTAAGCCCTGTACATACCTCCCCATCTCTGATGGGGAGGGTGGCATCGCGAAGCGATGACGGGTGGGGTCATCCCCTGCAATACAATAAAACCGCCGGTCTTCGCTGACCGGCGGTTTTATTTTGCCTACTCCTCGCTTTACATCCTCCCCTGTAGCGCAGCGTACGGGGAAGGTGCCGAAGCGTTGACGAGGCGCAGGGGGCAATCCCATGACAACACCATCACACCTGACCTTGACTCCCCCTGCCTGACGGTATTCATTGCCGCAAACATAATTGCGGGGAATATCATGTATAAAACGGCGGCTTTCTTACTACTCGCCTGTACCAGCCTGTCCTTCTCAGCCTGCGCTCAGAAAACCGCTGAGAACCTAACGCTACACATAGAAGGTCGCGTAGCTGAATCTGATATGGTTTTGCCGGATACGACCATCCCTCGTTACACTCACCAATGGCCGGGCGTATATTTTGAAGCCCCCTTCAAGGGTACCAGCGTTACCCTGCACTTCGAAGACCCGCATAATCGCTACAAGCTTTACATTGATGATCAAGCCCCACGCCTTATTGATCGTCCCGGGAATACGCCTGTTGAAATCAAGGGTCTTAAAAACGGACTGCATAATCTGAGGCTTGAAAAAATCAGCGAAAGCCAAGCCCATCAGGGGTCTTTTTACAACATTACTTCCGCCGGAAACCTGAGCACCGCCCCCCGCGACCGTCAGATCGAATTTATCGGCGACAGCTTTACCGTAGGCTACGGCAATACCTCAACCACCCAGACCTGCACGGAATCTGAGGTCTGGGCCACAACCGACACCTCGCAGGCCTTCGGCCCGATGACCGCCAAGGCCTTCAACGCTGATTATCAGATCAACGCCTTCTCAGGCCGCGGCATTGTGCGCAATTACGACAGCTTCAAAGGCCCGACCCTGCCTGAGCTTTATCCCTACGCCCTGTTTGATGGCCAGACCGTCTATAATAACCCTGACTGGCAGCCTCAGATCATCGTCATCGGTCTCGGCACCAATGACTTTTCCACCCCCGTTAAACCTGATGACAAATGGGCCGATACCGCCGCCCTGCATACAGACTACCGCCGGGGCTATGTCGCCTTCGTCAAGGAACTGCGCACCCGCAACCCCAATGCGCATTTCATCCTGATGTCGTCCGACCGCTTTGACGGCACCTTGCGTGATAATGTGCGTCAGGTCGCCGATACCTTGCGCGCCGAAGGCGAAACCCGCGTCGACACCCTGTTCTTCGAGGGCCTCGACTATGGCGGGTGCCATTTTCATCCGTCACTGGCCGATCACCTGAAAATCAACGCCTTGCTGAAAAACCACCTCACCGCCCACCCCGACCTGTGGCAGGGAAAATAGCGCCCCCTTCATATCTCCCCATTTTAATGGGGAGGGGGACCGCGATCCGACAGGATCGGGGTGGTGGGGTACCTTTCTTTTTCCCTCAGCCCCTCCCCTGACAAATCCGATTTTCATGCTACGATAGGGTTAATACCGATCATGGGGGAACGGGCGCGTGCTGAAACTCTTATCTCTGACCATTGTATTGCTGATTGCCGGTGCGCTGGCCGCTTTTGCCATCGGGCCGGTCTGGGCCTTTTACGATTTGCGCTCGGCTGCCGAATCCGAAGACATCAAAAGCCTGTCCGAACTTGTAGCCTTTGATGATGTTCGCACCTCCCTGCGCAACCAGTTACTGGCCAATGCCGCCGGACAAACCACCGCCTCTGCCCCGCCCCCCAGCGTCCTCAAGGACCCGGTGGGTGCCTTGGGCAGCGCTATTGGTAAGGCCATCACCGACATGACCGCGCCACCAGCCCTGAAAACCGCCGCCGTCAATCCCGATGCCTACCTCACCCCGCGCGCGCTTCTGGCCCTGTCCTATGGCGCCGGAAAATCGGCCAATACCGCAGACCCGAAGTCGCTCATCACAGGCAAACCGCCGCTCCCTAAGGTTCTCTACTGGAGCATCGACCGTGCGCGCCTCGGGGTTGCCCACCCCGATACCGGCCAGACCGTCTTTTCCATGAAACGACGCGGCCTGTTCAGCTGGCAGGTGACCCATATCGGCCTGCCCAATCCCGAAACCGCCCCCGTTAGCGCCCCTGAAACCCCAACCTCAGCTTCACCGGTCGAATAAAGGCCTTGCCTGTCCGTCCTGAACGATACCCGAATTTTGTCTTGTCGCGCATTTTGATCCGAAAAGCGCTTCCCACTTTCCGGAATGCGGTACCATTTTTTTGTCGCGCATTTTGATCCGAAAAGTGCTTCCCACTTTCCGGAATGCGGTACCATTTTTTTGTCGCGCATTTTAATCCGAAAAGTGCTTCACACTTTTCGGAATGCGGTACCATTTTTTTGTCGCGCATTTTGATCCGAAAAGTGCTTCACACTTTTCGGAATGCGCTATAGGACGACGCATGTTTGACAGCCTGAGCCGCGTCCTCCTCTTTTTCAGCTTTGTCGGCCTCGGTATTGTGCTGGTCAGGCTTGGCCGCCTGAAATCCGAAGGTCTCGACGGCCTGAGCGCCTATTTCTACTGGCTGGGCTTTCCCGCCTATCTCATCCATGCCTTTTCCCATATGGCCCCGCCAACCCTGACATCGGTCAAATGGCTTGGCGTCTATGGCCTCGGCTTTCTCATCACCGGCCTGTTGTGTTTCCTCACCGTCCGCAAACTCAAGGGCACTCCAGGTGACGCCAGCGGTGTCGGCATGGCCGCCTTCATTTCCAACTCCGCCTTTCTGGGCCTGCCCATCGCCACCGGCCTGTTTGGCGCAGGCGTGCGCGACATCGGCCCGGTCTTTTTCATCGCCGATTTTCTCATCCTGTTCTTTATAGGCTGTGCCGCCCTGTCTATGGCAGGCGGCAAAGGCGCAGGCTTTGCCCTGAAACAAACCGCGCGCAACCCGACCGTGATCGGCAGCCTGACCGGCCTCGCCATTCTGTTTTCCGGCCTTACCCTGCCGCCCATGCTGGATCAGGCCCTGAACATTATGGGTCAATCCTCAGTGCCTGTCGCCCTCGTCGCACTCGGTGGCATGCTCGGCCTGATGCCAGCTTCCAAACTCCTGAGCCTGAACCGCCTCAACAGCATCGCCGTTGTTGGCAAACTTCTTCTGGCCCCGGCCCTGATTGCGCTTTTGATGTGGGCCTTCGGCGCACCACCGCTTGTCCTCAAAACCGCCGTCCTTTTGTCCGCCTGCCCCACCGCTGTCAGCGTCTTCATTCAGGCCCGTATGTATGGCCTGTGGTACGAAGGCGCAGCTATCTCCATCGCCCAGAGCACCCTTCTGTCTCTGCTCACCCTGTCGGGTCTGGCGATTATCCTGACGGCTTTCTGAAGCGGGCAACTAATTTTTCAACCGCGCCCTCAGCATCCCTTGACCCGCATTATGCAGAAGATTATAGGGCGGATCAAAGGCCGGGATACATCGGATCATTCACAAATGATCAAGGCCGCGTTCAGCCTCCATCACTCCGGGTATCCACTCAGGGTGAATTAGAAACCTGACCTCTGGCATCCGCCAAAGGTATGCATTCATGCATGAGGCGAATGTGGGCACAGATATTCTGATTGTCGGCGCTGGTTTTTCCGGTGCCGTTATTGCACGTGAACTGGCCGAAGCCGGCCACAACGTACATGTCGTTGATAAGCGAAACCATATTGCCGGAAATTGCTATTGTGAACGCGATCCGGATACGGGCGTCATGGTACATACCTATGGCCCGCATATTTTCCATACCGATGACGCAGAGGTCTGGTCCTATGTGAATCGCCACGGCACATTTTATGACTACAAAAACCGCGTAAAAACGACCAGCGGCGGTAAGGTTTACGCCCTTCCGGTCAATCTTCACACCATCAACCAGTTCTACAACCTGACCCTCCGTCCGGACGAAGCCCGAAGCTTCATTTCGGACATTGCCTCCAAAGACATTGCTGAACCGGAAAACTTCGAACAACAAGCTCTTAAGTTCATCGGCCCCGATCTCTATCGGGCTTTTTTCCGCGGTTACACCCTCAAGCAATGGGGCATATCGCCTACCGAACTGCCCGCTGCCATTCTTAAACGTCTGCCGGTGCGCTTTAACTATGACGATAACTACTTTACGCACCGCTTTCAGGGCATCCCTGCGGATGGTTACGTGCCTGTGGTGGCCTCCATTCTCGACCATCCGAACATCCGCGTCAGCCTGAATACCGAAGTGACCGCCGAAGACCTCAGTTCGGCAGCACACTGCTTCTGGTCAGGCTCCCTGGATGGTTATTTCAAGGCGCAGATAGGGCATCTGCAATACAGAACGCTTGATTTTGAGCGCTTTACGGCGGACGGCGATTATCAGGGCTGTGCTGTAATGAACTATGGCGACGAAGACGTTCCCTATACACGCATCACAGAACACAAACATTTCGCCCCGTGGGAAAATCACGATCAAACCGTATGTTATCGTGAATATAGTCGCGAAAGTAGGCCTGAGGATACGCCATACTACCCGGTAAGACTGGTTGACGACAAGGCACTCCTGTCTCGCTATGTCGATCTGGCAACCGAACAAAAAAACGTCACCTTTGTCGGCCGCCTTGGCACCTATCGTTATCTGGATATGGATGTAACGATCCGCGAAGCACTGGATTGCGCCCGTGATTACCTGTCCGTAACCGCAGACGGAACGCCTTACCCCAAGGCCTTTTTTATACAACCTCTCTGATCAAAGCCCCCTCCATGACCATCGACGCGCCCGCTTCCCGATCCAAAAATCTGGCCAGCCCCAAAAATCTGGTCGTCGTAAGGGCCGGAAACAACTCACTGCATCACGACTGGCTAAAAGCGGGCTGGGAAGACCGTAACTTCGATCTGGTCATCAGCTATTTCTCACCGGAAGCTTTCGCCGCTCATGAGCCTCGCGAAGGGGTATGCGCCCTTCTGGTTAAGGGCGGAAAGTGGGACGGGCTTTACAAAAGCTTTCTCGAACTGCCCGACTGGCGCGACTATGATTATTTCTGGCTACCCGATGATGACATAGCCACGACAACACCGGATATCAGCAGCATCTTTAATATTGCCAGACAATATGAGGCGCGGGTCTGCCAGCCTTCACTGACACCAAACAGCTACTATTCACACCTGATTTTCATGCATAGCGCCAGCTTCCTGCTACGCTATTCGAACTACATAGAAATCATGGTGCCCTGCCTGGACCGGCGCACACTCGAGATCATGCTACCGCATTTTGCCGATACACAGTCCGGCTACGGCATGGACGGCATATGGTGCCGACTGGAAGCAGACAACCGCAACCGCGCCTTCATTATCGACTCCATTCAGGTACATCACACCCGCCCTGTTGGCGGAGAGTTGCAAAAAAACATGGCCCGTACCGGCACCCGCATGGACCACGAATATGATCTCATGGCCGATGCCTTCGGCCTGAAGGAAAAAATAATGACCCTGTGTTACGGCGGGATCGGCATTGATGGCCAGACAGTCCACGGGCGCATGCAAACCGGTCTTCGCATGTATTTCGATGAACGCCGCGACCTTGGGCGCTATCATGATCGCGCCAAGGCGAAAAAGCGAATGTGGCGGCTACTCAAAAGACACTTTACAAAACCGATCAAACTCCAACAGCTATTCCCGTCCTCACCGGTTGACGCAAAAGGGTCTTGAGCTTACGGGCTTCCGTCTTGCGCGGGTCGCTCAGATAAATCTCATGATGCGGGCCATTAAACGTCAGCCCTGCCTGCGGCATGACCTCATGATGCAATCTGGCCAGCAGCGGCCCTTCATCATCATAGCTGCCGACATGCAGGGCCTGAAGCACCTCCCCTTCCGCATAAATCTCAAGACGTAAACTTTCCGGCGGCCTCGCTCCCTCGCGCTTCAGAGCCACGCGTCTTACCGCCTCAGCAAACATTTCACCCGTGATAAAATCAGGCGCCATGATCATCATCGTCCAGCGCCACATATCCTTTTGTCGTGTCACGAAATGCGCAGGATCATCTGCCCACCAGAGCCCTTCCAGCGGCGGCACAACATAATCCCGCCCAAAGCCTGCCTTTGCCGCAAATTTCAGGCTAAAACTCACTCCATAAAGCCATTCAACGGCATCCCTATATGCTGGCGACGTATTTGGGTCTCCCTCGCCATCCACCTTCAGAAATTGCATCGACGGCACCATAACTGACACAAACCTGTCCAAGGGCGCACTAAAAAGCGGCTTCAGCGTCTTTTTGTAATCGATCTTTTCCATCTCACCCCCGCTCCAGTAAATACCGGTAAAAACCCTAACATCTCTTGACCCCTGTGCAACAGGTGGCTAGAAACACGCCCATCCCTAGGGGAGTAACCGCGTCGGGCTAAGCACCCGATGGATAAGGTCAACATACTTGTCCGGCATGGACATGGCCTTATCGCTCTGACGGTCTTCAGGACCGAGGATCAGGTGAGACCTGCGATCTGCCTTGTCGCCAGAGATTGGCCGCGACAGTGCGGGTTGTTGTGTCTGACCTTTGGCTAATCCTGATTGTACCCTATGCCCCCCTATCTTGATGCTTTCCTGAATTCCACACTTCTGGTGGCTGTCTCTGAAATCGGCGACAAGACGCAGATTCTGGCCCTGATCCTCGCTGCCCGATACCGTAAATCCGTCCCCATTATCTGGGGCATATTCATTGCGACCCTGGCAAACCACGCTTTGGCAGCATGGGCCGGACATTTTATCTCCGGCCTTGGCGTTACGGAGTATCTGCCCTGGCTTGTGGCCATTGCATTCATCGTTCTGGGCTTATGGATCCTCATCCCCGATAAGGTCGATGACGACGAAACCCCAAAACGCGATTTTGGCCCGTTCCTGACCACCCTTGTG
>JBCEBX010000007.1:1023-7877 GCA_039206455.1 Asticcacaulis sp. | reverse complement strand
GATCATGGCTTCAAGCGCCGCCCCGAAAAAGGATCTGGTCGACCCGATTTTTCGGGCTGTCGCGTTCTCAGCCGCTACCATGCTGCTGATTACGCTCGGGGGCCTGATTATCTCCCTGATTATTGGTGGCTGGCCCGCCCTGTCGAAGTTCGGTTTTTCGTTTTTTACCTCTACCACATGGAATCCGGTCACTGAGGTCTTCGGGGCCGCAGGGCCAATTACCGGCACCCTGATTACTGCCGTCCTGTCCCTGGCCATTGCCCTGCCGATTGCCATTTTTATTGCCGTCTTCCTGACGCAGTTCTGCCCCAAGGTTATCGCCCAGCCCATTTCGACGGCCATTGAGCTTCTGGCCGGTATTCCGTCGATTGTGTACGGCATGTGGGGCCTGTTCGTTTTCGCGCCTTGGTTCGCTAAGACCATCCAGCTACCGATCATCACCTCCATTCCCGCTGACTCCTTCTGGGGTAAGCTGTTTGCCGGTGTCCCCAACGGGGCCAATATCTTTACGGCCTCGATCATCCTGGCGATCATGATCCTGCCCTATATGGCGGCTGTGTTCCGCGAACTGTTCCGCTCCATACCGCCTCAGGTGCGCGAAGCGGCCTTCGGTCTCGGCTGCACCCCCTTTGAAGTCGTAAGCACGGTACTTATCCCCTATGTCAAAAAGGGCATGGTCGGGGTGGTCATGCTCGGTTTCGGGCGTGCGCTTGGGGAAACCATGGCCGTCACCTTTATTATCGGTAACGCCCACGGCTTCCCGAACTCACTGTTTTCTTCCGGTTCGACGCTGGCCTCTACGATTGCCAACGAATTTGCCGAAGCGACCTCGGATATGCACCTTGCCTCCCTGATTGCGCTCGGTCTCGTGTTGTTCCTGATTACCTTCACGGTTCTGGCAATCGCCAGAGCGCTTCTGTCCTCACAGCGTTACTAAGGCAGGGACCGAGATTATGGAAATCGCTTTTACCCGCGCCCAAAGACGTAAGCTGGCCAGCCAGATATTTGTCGGCGTCTGTGTCGCTGCCGCAGGCATTGCGCTGATTGCGCTGGGCCTGATCATGTTCTCGCTGTTCACCAAAGGCTTCAGCGGTATCGACACCATGGTCTTTACCCATGACACTCCCGGCCCTGATTCCCACGGCGGTCTGCGCAACGCCATTGTCGGCTCGATCATGATGTGCACACTGGCCATGATGATCGCCGTGTTTATTGGCGTTCTGGCCGGTACCTGGCTGGCGGAAATCGGCGGCGACAGCAAATACGGTCACGCCGTGCGCTTTTTGAATGACGTGCTGCTGTCGGCCCCCTCAATCCTGATCGGCCTGTTTATCTATGAGATGATGGTGCGCCCAATGCACGGCTTCTCCGGCTGGGCCGGTGCCGTCGCCCTTGGGGTACTGGCGACACCGGTTGTGACCCGTACGACCGAAGACATTCTTAATCTGCAACCCAATGCCCTGCGCGAAGCCGGTATGGCGCTTGGGGCCTCACAATGGGTGACGGTGCGCAAGATTATCTGGAAGGCCGCAAGTGCCGGCCTCCTGACCGGCGGGCTTCTGGGCTTTGCGCGTATTTCCGGTGAAACCGCGCCCATCCTGTTCACCTCACTGAACAACCAGTTCTTCAGCACCGACATGAGCCAGCCTATCGCTTCTCTGCCGGTTGTTATCTATCAGTTTGCCATGTCGCCGTTTGACATCTGGCAGGAACTGGCCTGGGCCGGTGCGCTTCTGATCACCGCCACCGTTCTGGCCATCAATATTCTGGGGCGCTGGGTCGCCCGCGACAAAGACCACAGGTAAGGTTTATCCATGTCCGACAGCTCCGTTGCCCCCAACACCCAGCCCGAAACGCCAGCCGATGCTCAGGCAGACGCCCGCTTCGAGAGCATCATCGTGCCGCCGCCCGCCGACTCGCTGGTTATGGAAGTGCGCGACCTCAACTTCTTTTACGGCCCGAACCAGTCTCTGTTCGACGTAAACATGCCCATTCAGAAATCCGGCATTACGGCGCTTATCGGCCCGTCAGGCTGCGGTAAATCAACGCTTCTGCGCACCATGAACCGTATCTATGACCTCTATCCCGGTCAGCGCGCGCAAGGCGAAATTCTGCTTGATGGTGAAAACATCCTAAGCCCGAAGCTTGATGTCACCGCCCTTCGCGCCCGCGTCGGCATGGTGTTCCAGAAGCCTACGCCCTTCCCTATGTCTATCTATGACAATGTGGCCTTCGGTGTACGCCTCTATCACAAAAAGACCAAGGCCGAGATGGACGAGGTCGTCGAAAAAGCCCTGCGCCGTGCGGCCCTGTGGGACGAAGTAAAAGACAAGCTGACCAAGTCCGGCCTGTCACTTTCCGGCGGTCAGCAGCAGCGTCTGTGTGTGGCCCGTGGTATTGCCGTTGAGCCCGAAGTATTGTTGCTCGATGAACCGGCCTCGGCCCTTGACCCGATCTCGACCGCCAAGCTTGAGGACACCCTTGAGGAACTTAAGCGCGACATCACCATCGTCATCGTGACCCACAACCTGCAACAGGCCGCGCGTCTGTCAGACTATACGGGTTTCATGTTCCTTGGGAAAATGATCGAATTTGGCCCGACCGAAGAGCTGTTTGTACGCCCCAAGGCTGGCAAGACGGCTGACTATATCGGCGGCCGTTTCGGCTAAATATTCCGATATCAAAAAGCCATGGCGCCATTTTGATATACGAAGACAAAACCTCCCGGCGGCTACCGCCGGGAGGTTTTTTATATGGCAAACTGTTTTTACCCGCATACTGACTATGCTAAGGCCTGTTACAAAAGGGGGCATTGACTCACGGCGTTTACACGCCTATGCCCAATATATAATATGTATTACGTTTATGCGGGTGCAGACCCGTCCAAGGTTCAGGAAACAGATAATGAGCAGACTAGAAGGTAAAACCGCCCTGATCACCGCCGCCGGTCAGGGCATTGGCCGCGCCACCGCCGAAGCATTCCTGCGCGAAGGCGCACGGGTCATTGCCACCGACATCAATGCCGAAGCCCTAGCGACACTTGAGGGCGCGACGACGCGCATTCTGGATGTTACCAAACCTGATTCCGCCGCGACCATTGCCGCTGAATTTCCTGAGGTCGATATTCTTTATAACTGCGCCGGATATGTCCATGCCGGTACGATCCTAGAGTGCGACGAGGATGCCTGGGGTTTTTCTAATAACCTCAATGTCACGGCTATGTACCGCATGATGCGCGCCTTTCTGCCGAACATGATCAAAAACTTCGAAACCAAAGGCACTCGCAGCTCGATCATTAATATGTCTTCGGTCGCCAGCACCATCAAGGGCGTGCCGAACCGCTTTGCCTATTGCGCCACAAAGGCCTCTGTTATCGGCATGACCAAGTCAGTCGCCGCTGATTTTGTTACCAAGGGCGTGCGCTGTAACGCCATCTGTCCGGGTACAGTTGAGACGCCATCACTGCTGCAACGCCTGCGTGACACCGGCGATTTTGATAAGGCCTATGCCGATTTCACCTCACGTCAGGCCATGGGCCGTTTCGGCAAGCCGGATGAGCTTGCGGCACTGGCGCTTTATCTGGCGTCTGATGAATCAGGCTTCACCACCGGCACGATCAACGTCATTGACGGCGGCTGGGTTAATTAAGGGAAACATAGATATGAAACTGCTCCGTTTTGGCCCTGAAGGGCAGGAAAAACCCGGCATTATCGATGCTGAAGGCAAGATCCGCGACCTGTCGGGCATTGTTGATGATATTGCCGGTGACGTACTGTCTGACGAAGGTCAGGCAAAACTGAAAGCGCTTGATCTTTCGACCCTGCCGCTGGCTCCCGAAGGCTCTCGTTTTGGCCCCGCCGTGGCCCGTGTCGGTAAATTCATCTGCATCGGCCTGAACTATGCCGACCATGCCGAAGAATCCGGCCTGCCGATCCCCGATGAGCCGGTCGTTTTCATGAAAACCACTTCTTGCATCGTAGGGCCAAACGACGAAGTCCTGAAGCCACGCGGTTCAACCAAGATGGACTGGGAAGTCGAACTCGGCATCGTTATCGGCAAGAAAGCCTCCTATGTCACCGAAGCCGAGGCCGAAAGCTATATTGCCGGTTACTGCACCATCAATGATGTCTCTGAGCGTGCCTTCCAGATCGAGCGTGGCGGCACCTGGGACAAGGGCAAGGGCTGTGACACCTTCGGTCCGATCGGCCCCTATGTCGTGACCCGCGACGAAGTGGCCGATCCGGCCAATCTGAAAATGTGGCTGAAGGTCAACGGCAAGACCTATCAGAACGGCTCAACCGCCACCATGATCTTCAAACCCGCCTTTATCGTCCATTACCTGTCGCAGTTCTTCAGCCTGCATCCGGGCGATGTTATCTCGACCGGCACGCCTCCAGGCGTTGGCCTCGGCCAGAAGCCACCGGTTTATCTCAATGTCGGTGACGTTATGGAATTGGGCATCGAAGGCCTTGGAGAACAGCGTCAGGTCGTCGGCGCGGCCTAAAGCGTTTGCGATTTTAAATCTCCTAGGGGCCTCCATATCGGGGGCCCCTTTATTTTATTGACATCCCGCTGCGTTCATTCTTATATTCTTACAAAACATAATACATCATATATCTGTACAGAGAGCGCCCCATGCCAACACCCTTTACACGCCGTTTAACGCTGGCCCTGATGGCCGCTTCTGCCCTGATGAGCGCCCCGTCGGCGCTAATGGCGGCGCAGGGCGCGGTCTATTATGTGGCCCCCAACGGTAACGACAAGGCAGATGGCAGCGCGCAAAAACCGTTCAAATCGCTTGTCCGCGCTCAGGAAGCCGTACGTAAATCGAACAAGACCGGCGACGTCAGTGTTATCATTGCCGATGGCACCTATAGCCTTGAAAAGCCGCTGATCTTCACTCAGGCCGATGGTGGACAAAACGGGCATTCCGTCACTTGGCAAGCCGCCGAAGGGGCAAAACCCATTCTGTCCGGTGGCCTGACGGTGACTGGCTTCACACTGGTTGACGAAAAAGAACGGGTCTATGTCGCCAACACCCCCAAGGGTCTCGATACCCGCCAACTCTGGGTCAATGACACGCTGGCCGAGCGCCCGTTCATTGAAATCAAGCATTCCGATCTCGAATATTCCGCGACCGGTTTCACCATCAAAAATCCTGATCTGGCCTATATTGCTGATCTGAAATACCCCTCACGCCTTGAGGTCGAGGCCA
The DNA here is from genome assembly GCA_039206455.1 of Asticcacaulis sp. Taxonomy (GTDB): domain Bacteria; phylum Pseudomonadota; class Alphaproteobacteria; order Caulobacterales; family Caulobacteraceae; genus Asticcacaulis. The sequence goes on along the minus strand of JBCEBX010000007.1, from coordinate 2,662 downwards.
CAGGTATTTTTACCGACCGTTATTCCCCTGCCAAATCGATTAACGGCACGGTCGTGACCATGCAGCAGCCCGGTTGGGACAACAATGTCTGGGGTTATGACACCCTGACCAAGCCCCTTTTCCCCGAAGAATCGCGCCTGTTTCTTGTCAATGCGCCGGAATTTATCGGCAAGGTCAGCCACTGGCACACCAAGCCCTATCAGTGGTTCATCAGCCCTGAAGAAGGCAAGCTCTACCTGCGCATTCGTCAGGACTCAAAGGTCGAAGACGTCACCGTCACCATTCCGCGCCTTGAGACCCTGATCAGCATTTCCGGCACGCTCGATAAGCCGGTCGAGAATCTGAATTTCAAGGGCCTGCGCTTCTCGTACAATTCATGGATGGGGCCATCGACGAACATCGGTTATGCCAACCAGCAGAGTGGTTCCTTCCTGGCCGAGGTCTCGCCTGTGCGTCCCGCAGATGCCTGGGCGACCTGTGGTTGGGGTTGCCCTGACTTTGAGCGTATGCGTCTTCTGTGGAATCAGATGCCCGCCGCCGTTCAGGTATCGGCGGCAAAGAACATCACCTTTGAGAAGAACACTTTCTCACAGCTTGGCTCCATTGGTCTCGGCATCGGCAATGACGATAATGCGCACCTGAGCGGCACGGGTCTGGCGTCTGAGAACATCAAGGTGCTGCGCAACCGTTTCGCTGTGATTTCCGGCAGTGCCATTATGGCCGGTGGCGTGCGCACCCCGGCGCACCACCCGGACGATGCGCGCCTGATCAATAAGAATATCCTCATTGAAAACAACTACGTCACCACGGTCTCTCAGGACTATAAGGACAATGTCGCCATCCTGACGACCTATATTGACGGCGCGACTATCCGTCATAATGACGTATCGGATATCCCCTATGACGCCATCGCTACCGGCTGGGGCTGGGGCTACAATGATCAGGGCGGCAACCCGAACTACGATAAAAACCAGCAGGGCTATCTGCATAACCCGAAATTCACTACGCCGACGACGCTGAAAAACACCACCGTCGAGAACAACTACATCCATAATGCCAAGCAATGGTACATGGACGGCGGGGCGATCTATAATCTGTCGGCCAACCCCAACTCGGTCATCCGTGGCAACTACGTCACCGGCATCAATGACAAGATCGCGCTTTATCTCGACGAAGGCTCGAAACACTTCCGCATCGAGAACAATGTCATCGATACGCAGGGCGTGTGGCTGAACATCAATACAGCCGGCCGGATGTATATGGAACGCATCTCGACCGATAACTACGCCACCCGTAACTGGCACAATTCGCTGAAAACCGGTGGCCGCTGGTTGAAAGAAAACGGCAATATCGACGAAGGCAACCACCTTTATCCCAACAAGGACTGGCCCGAAGAGGCCCTTAAGGTCATCAAAAACGCCGGTGTCCAGCCGGAATAAAATAACCCCGCCAGATTACTCTGGCGGGGTTATTTTATAGGTGCGGCCCCTTCGTTTAGCACATCCAGATAACGCCCGTAAGCATAGATACGGTCACGCGACCGCCCTGAAACTTCCTGAAGCACCTTAAGCTTAATAAGCGCATCAATTGCCGTTGAAACTGTCGGAAAGGAAAGTTCCGTGCGGAACTGAAGCAGCAG
>JBCEBX010000007.1:0-1013 GCA_039206455.1 Asticcacaulis sp. | reverse complement strand
TTCCGTGCGGAGGGCTACAGAAGCTATGCTGGCATAGGGCTGGGTCTGGAATGACGTCAGGACGCGAAGTAGAGTCGAGGCACGCCGCCCCTGTTTCTGGACAAGTCGTAGATCCTCTTCAAACACATCCATGATACGTCGCGCGGATTCCGTTGCGCCCGTCGCCACCTCAATGACACCTTCAAGGAAAAAGGTAATCCATCCCTCCCAATCGCCCTTTGTACGCACCCGTGTCAAAAGGTCATAATAGGTTTCCCGGTGCGCCTTAAAATATAGACTGAGATACAGGATAGGATCATGGATTGTCCCTTCCATACATAGAATGAGCGTAATCAGCAATCTGCCCAAACGCCCATTGCCATCCAGAAACGGGTGAATTGTCTCGAACTGAACATGCGCCAGTGCGGCGCGTATCAACACAGGCATCCTGTGAGCGTCATCATGCAGGAAACGCTCTAAATCACTGAGACACTGATCCAGATGTGTCACTGGCGGCGGGACAAAAACCGCATTGCCAGGGCGGGTACCACCAATCCAATTCTGAGACCGGCGAAAATCGCCGGGCTGTTTGGCCGCGCCCCTTCCCCCTCTAAGCAATATGCCGTGAATTTCACGTATCAGACGTAATGAGAGCGGGAAACCATCCCGCATACGTCTCAGGCCATGATTCATGGCCGCTACATAGTTCGACACCTCTTCCACGTCATCTATCGGTGTGCCGGGTGTTTCGTTATTCTCAAATAACAACAGGTCACTAAGAGAAGACTGCGTCCCTTCAATCTGTGACGACAGCAGCGCTTCCTTACGCACATAAAAATAGAGAAATAGAGAGGTATTTGGCAGAAGGGTCGAAAGTCCATCCAGACGCCCCAAGGCCTGATTAGCCATATCCAGCAAAGGATAAAAAGCACTCAAATCTACTGGAGGCTTTGGTGGCAAGGGAGGCGGCACAAAGGCCCGCACGTCTTCGCCTAACACTGTAGTAATTACTAACTGCCCTAAGCGAGTATCAT
>JBCEBX010000006.1:0-7895 GCA_039206455.1 Asticcacaulis sp. | reverse complement strand
GTCGCGGGCGGAGCGACCTGGGTCTCGCTGCACCACGGCGGCGGAGTCGGCATGGGCTATTCGCAGCATTCCGGTGTAGTGATTGTCTCTGACGGGACGGACGAGGCGGCCAAACGTTTGGGTCGTGTTCTGTGGAATGATCCGGCGACCGGTGTGATGCGTCATGCCGATGCGGGCTATGATATCGCCCTTGAGTGTGCCCGTGAAAAAGGTCTCGATTTGCCGGGCATTCTGGGATGAAACTGACGCTTCTGCCCGTTGCCGATCGTAAAACCGTGGCGTGGAAAAACGGTGGCGGGCAGACGCAGGAAATGGCGGTCTTCCCGGCCGGTGCGGCCATGCATAATTTCCAATGGCGCATCAGTATGGCCACGGTCGATAAGGCGGGGGCGTTTTCCGTCTTTCGCGGCATAGACCGGCATCTGACCCTGCTTGAGGGGCGGATGCGGCTTGAGGTCAATGGCGTCTGGCATGAGCTGGGGGCCGGTGAAAGCCTCAGGTTTGACGGCGAGTTACCGGCGTTTGGTGCGCCGGTCAGCGCTTCGGTTACCGATCTGAATATTATGACCCGCAGGGGGCGCTTCAGTGCCGAAATCATCGGCGGAGAAACGGGTGACGTGCTGCCGGTTGAGGCGGGCGAGGGGTTTTTGTTTGCCCTGACGGCGGCTGAGGTTTCAGGCCATGTCCTGTCGGCGTTTGATCTGCTGCATTTTGAAGCAACGGGGCCGGAACGCCTTAGGGTGGGTCATGGATCGGTTCTGCTGATCCGGCTGATAAAAGCGGCCTGGCCTCAGGGGAAGTTATAACTAGCGCCATTCGCATACCCACTCAGGTCAACACGATTAGTCTCCTGACCTGTCACCTTGCCCCCGCCTGTGCGGGGGCTTTTTTTATGTCGCCGTTGTGGTGGTGGGTGACGCAACGGAAGGTGGAAAGACTCTGTAAAAAGGAAATGGTTTCATTGGTAATTAATATTCAAATGGGTGTAACAAACTGAAATGTGTTGAAATTAAGACAAATAACATAAGTGAATTTATCGGTAATATTGCGTGATGCAGCGTATTTTGTTCTAATTAATATATTGTATTTTATGACTAAATATAAATATCGGCGCTACGTCAAAAAGACTCGGGCCCGGCTTTCTCCATTTCGCATGTGCGTAATGTGCGGTTGACGGCGCGGTCATCAGCAATAAGTCTATACATAATTCAGCTGCCCTGACTCAGTGGTCAGGCTCCCAAACAGCTAGAATTCTGAAAAGGGATATTCAGATGGCACATAAAGACAACCGCTCGTCCCGCCGCACCCGGGGCACTTCCATGCGTACACTGCTTTTGGCAACCACCTTACTGGCCGCCGCCGGTTCGGCTTTTGCCGCTGATGAGGCGTCAGAGGCCGCCGAGGTCATTGAGGATGCGGGCGTAACCGAAGTTACGGTCACCGCGACCAAGCGCAGCACACGCATTCAGAAAACACCTATGGCTATTTCCGCTGTCACCGCCGAGACACTGGAAAAGACCGGTGCGATGACAATGCAGGACTACGTCAAGTTCGTTCCCAGCCTTAAGGTATCCGATGACGGCCCCGGTCGGGGTCGCGTCAGCCTTCGGGGTATTCAGGGCACGGGTGAAGCGCTTGTGGGGGTCTTCTACGACGAAACCCCGATCACCGGTTCGGTCGGCGTGTCTTCGGATGCCGGTGGCCGCAGCCCTGATACGACGGCTTCGGATGTCGAGCGCATCGAGGTTCTGCGCGGGCCGCAAGGGACACTGTTTGGTGGCTCGACCATGGGCGGCGCAGTGCGCATGATCATGAAAAAGCCCCGGCAAGTGTACGAAGGCTCTTTCAGCGCCGGTTACCAGACAACCGATGGTGGCGGTGACAGCTATAATTATAATGTCATGGCCAATGTGCCGCTGATTGATGGCAAGCTGGCGGCGCGGGTCGTGGTCTATGAGCGTGATCAGGGCGGATATCTGGATAACGTTTTCCTTGGCAAGGAAAATTATAATACCAGCAACGTAAAGGGTGGGCGTATCCTGCTGCGCTATAATGCTACCGACGCCCTGACGATCGATGCCGGTTTCTATATGCAAAAGACGGATGCGGTGGGCAATAACACCTGGTTCCCTGGCATTGGCGAGTATCAGACCGATAACAAGCTGATCCTGCCCTATAATGAAGACACCAAGATCTATTCGCTGACGGCGAACTGGGATCTGGGGAACTATACCCTGACCGGCAATACCAGCTATTTCCGCGCCAATTCGATTTATGCCGCGGATGACACCAACTTTGTCGCCGGTTACCGCACGGTGGCCAGATGTTCGACCTTCCTCGGGGTCACCTGCGTCGCCGGTACGCAGCAATATCAGGACTATCTTGATTATGTGAACAGCTACTATCCGGCGGCAATCTATTATCCGGATGAGGTGCGTAACTGGACGAACGAACTGCGTCTGTCGTCAAACTTTGATGGCAAGTTCAACTTCACCGTCGGTGCCTATTACGAAGACCGTAATCAGGACACGGTGGGTTCGGACGTTCTGGGTGATCTGGAAACCGGTCTGTTGCTTCAGCCCATCAAATATATCTATTACCGATATGTGGTTGATGAACTGAAGCAAAAGGCTCTGTTCGGTGAAATGACCTATGATTTCACCGACAAGCTGAAGCTGACACTTGGTGGCCGTTATTTCGAGTACGAGAAAATGGTTGGCGGGGAAACCGTCATTCCGTGGGATCTGATCGGGGCAAATCTGCGTCCCTATTATGAGCGTAACACCAAGGAAGATGGCACTATCTTCAAGGCCAATCTGAGCTATGACGTCAATTCTGATATCATGGTTTATGGGAATGTGTCCGAAGGCTTCCGTCCGGGCGGTGTCAACCAGACCTTTGGTCTGCCGGACGCCCTGATCCCATATGGCTCTGACAGCCTGACCAACTATGAGGCCGGTTTCAAGACCATGTGGTTTAACCGCAGTCTGGTGCTGAATGGTGCGGTCTATCTGGTGCAATGGGATAATATGCAGGTGTCGGGTCGCACGCCGAACGGGGCTTTCAGCTTTATTTCCAACGCCGGTAAGGCAGAAGTAAAAGGCTTTGAGCTTGAGGGCACCTATGTGCCGGCACAAGGCGTAACCATCAATGCCAACTATAGCTATAATGATGCCCAGCTGACCGAAGACCAGATCAACGACTATGTGACTTCGGCGGGCCGCAAGGGTGATCGCATCACCTTCATCCCCAAGCACAAGGCCGCGATATCGGGCAATTATCAGTTCCCGCTGACCGGTGCGTACGAAGGCTTCCTGCGCGCTGACGTCAACTATGTCGGCCCGTCCTTCTCGACGCTAAATCCGAACGATACCTATGCCATGAAGAACCCGGCCTATACGCTGGTTAATCTGCGCGGCGGTGTTGTGAATGATGCCGGTGACTGGGAGGCGTCGATCTATGTCAACAACCTTCTGAATGATGTTGCCATTGTGCGTCTGACCAACTCATCGACAACGCCAATCGGCGGGTCTGCGACCAGTGCCATGCCACGCACCGTGGGTGTGAGCCTGACCAAGCGTTTCAACTAACCTGCCCGCCGCCCGAAGGTGAGCACTCTCTCTCAGCTTCGGGCGGTACTTTTTCCGCTAAGATTTTGACGCCCATCCGGCTTACGGATGTGTTTAAGGAAACCCCAGATGACGAAACACTTCAGTTTTAAAACCGGTTCGCTCATGGCGGCCTCGGTGCTGGCTCTGGCCCTGTCGGCGCCGCTGGCGCAAGCCGAGGTGCCGACCGCAACCGCTGTGCTCGGTTATGAAATCGGTGACGACTATAAGGTGGCGGATTTCAAGGAAGCCATCAAATATATGAAGGCGCTTGAGGCCAGTTCCGACCGTATCAAGATGTTTGAGGTCGGTAAATCGACCCACGGTCAGACCCTGCAATATGCGGTGATTTCCTCGCCGGAAAATATCGCTAACCTTGATAAGCATATTGCCATTTCCAAGAAGCTGGCCACGGCGCGCGGCCTGAGCGATGCCGATGCCAAAGCGCTGGCGGCAGAAGGCAAGATCATCATTCACATTGATGGGGGGATGCACCCGTCGGAAGTGGCGGCACACCAGACCGCTCTGGCACTGGCCTACAAGATGGTTGCCACGCAAGGGGATGCGGAGGTTGACGCCATTCTCGATAATGTCATCCTGATCCTGTGGCCGTCGCTGAACCCGGATGGCCAGAACTGGATCGTTGACTGGTACAAGCAAAACCTTGGTACCAAGTATGAAACGTCGCGTATGCCTTATCTGTATCAGGAATATGTCGGTCACGATAACAACCGTGACGGCTATATGCTGAACATGACCGAAAGCCGCACGGTATTCGAAGCGGTGCAGGTTTATGATCCGGTAATCTGGGTATCGCACCATCAGGTGGCGCCATTCCCCGCCCGTATCTGGGTGCCGCCGTTTGCCGATCCGGTGTCCAGTAATGTGCATCAGAACATGCGCATCTGGACCAATGCGCTGGGCACCAACATGATGGCGCGTTTCGAGCATGAAAATAAGCCGGGCGCGATTGCGCAGGCGCGCTTTGATAACTGGTATGCGGGCTTCCTTGATTATACCCATGTGTTCCGCAACACCATTTCCTTCTTCACGGAAATCGCGCACGATTCGGCGACGCCCAAGTTCTACGATCCGAAGGATTTCCCGGAAAACCGTAAGGATTTCGCGCCTCAGATCATGTATCCAAACCCCTGGAAGGGCGGCTGGTGGCGTCTGAAGGATTCGGTCGATTACGGTGTGACCTCGTCCATGGCTATCCTCGATACGGGTGTAAAGTATCGTGAAGTATTGCTGTACAACCGCTATCAGGCCGGTCGTGACAATATCCGCAAATATGTCGATGACGGGCTGCATGGCTATGTCCTGCCCGCCGGTCAGACCGACATGGTGGAAACCGCGCAACTGGCGCAAATCTTCATCGATCATGGCCTTGAGGTGCATCAGGCAGCTTCGGACATCACGCTGGGGGGCAAGACCTATCCGGCGGGGTCTTATGTCATGCTGACCGATCAGGCCTATTCCGGTCTGCTGCCGGAGCTTCTGGAGGTGCAGAAATATCCTGACATCGTTCTGAGCGGTCAGGGCGGCACACCGGCTGACCTGCCGTATGATGCGACCGGCTGGACCCTGCCGATGCAGATGGGCGTGACGTCTGAGGCCATCAAGGCACCGGTGGGCACCGCCGAGCGGGCAGCCCTGACACGCATCACCAAGGCGGAAGCCAAGGGCAGTGTCACGGGTGAGGGCAAGGTCTATACCCTGAGCCGTAAGGTCAATGCCTCTTATGCCGCAACCAATGCCATTGTTAAGGCGGGCGGTAAACTTTCGGCGACGCCTGATGGGGAAACTTTTGTGGTGTCGGGCCTGAATGCGGCCAAGCTGAACCCGATTGCCGTCAAGTACAGCGTTGATTTCACGGCGGCGGCTGCGACACCGGAAGCAACGGCGGTCAAGCCTGCGCGTATCGGCATGTATCGTCCGTGGGGTTCCAACATGGACGAAGGCTGGTCACGCTGGGTGCTTGAGCAGCACGACTATGCCCTGACGAGTCTGTACAACAAGGATGTCACCGGCAAGTTGTCGTCGAAATATGACACCATCATCCTGCCCGATATGGGCGGTCGTGGTCGCTCGGCGCTTGAGGTCATGAAAAATGGCCTGAGCGAAGAGCAGGCACCGCCGGAGTATGCCGGTGGTATTGGTGACGCTGGTGGTGAAGCCCTTAAGCGCTTTGTCTCTGAAGGTGGCACGCTGGTGGCCATGAATGGGGCGTCTGACGGGGTTATCGAGCTGTTCGATCTGCCGGTCAGCAACTTTGCCAAGGGCCTGACGCGAGACGAGTTCTTTAGCGCCGGTACTTTGTTTGAGGTTGAACTGGCCGAAGCCTCTCCGTTCACGGCAGGTCTGTCAGCGAAGCCCGTCGTCATGTTCCAGTACAGCCCGGTCTTTGAGGTTAAGGACGGCTTCAAGGGCAAGGTTCTGGCGAAATACAGCGACGACACCAGCCCGCTGAAGAGCGGTGTGGCCATCCATCCTGAGAAAATTCAGGGTAAGGTAGCGGCGCTTGAGGTCGAATATGGTAAGGGCAAGATATTGCTCTACGGTTTTGAACCGCAATGGCGCGGCCAGAGCCACAACACATATAAATTTGTCTTCAACGCTTTCTATAAGTGACCGAATCAACGCTCCGCGCACATCTCTGTTTCCTCCCCTCAAGGTGCGCGGGGCGTTTGATAAAACTTCGCTGTTACACTTCAGCAAGCGGCCCGGGAAGCGTCATGGGCCGCTTCTTTTTTTCCTAAATTTACGATGAGAGTGTCAGTTCAATGTCGAACCTCTTAACCCGTCTGGGGATGAAAAAACCCATTGCCCGGATTCAGGCGGAAGCCGCCGGAAGTCCGCTTAAACGGACACTTGGCCCGTTAAATCTTATCTCGCTTGGGGTGGGCGCGATCATCGGTGCAGGGATATTTGTCATCACCGGCGAAGTCGCTTCGGGCTATGCCGGCCCTGCGGTTATCATTTCTTTTGTGCTGGCAGGTTTTGCCTGCGCGCTGGCCGGGCTTTGCTATGCCGAACTGGCTTCGACCATGCCGGTTTCAGGATCGGCCTATACCTATGCCTATGGTTCCATGGGCGAGATCGCCGCCTGGGTCATGGGCTGGTTGCTGGTGCTCGAATATGGCGTGTCGGCGGCGTCTGTGGCGGTCGGCTGGTCAGGCTATATGGTGTCGATACTCAATGATTTTGGTGTCAGTCAGCACCTGTTCCCGCCCATAGAATATGCGGGCCGTGAAGGCCACATGTGGGCCACGCCGCTCATTCAGTATGTGACCGACGAAAACGGTCAGGGCAGTTTTCCGTTTACCGGCACGTTCAATCTGATGGCGGCCATAGGGATTGCCTCGGTGACCGCGCTTCTGGTGATGGGCATCAAGGAATCCGCCAATGTGAATAACGCCATTGTGGTCATCAAGGTTCTGGTGCTGCTGGCCTTTATTGCGGTGGGTATCGCCTATATCAATCCGGCCAACTGGCAGCCGTTTATCCCGCCTGCGGGACAGACCTGGGATCAGTTTGGCTATGGCGGGGTGCTGCGCGGTGCGGCGATCATCTTCTATGCCTATCTGGGCTTTGAAGCGGTTTCAACGGCAGCGGCTGAATCCAAGAATCCGTCACGCGATGTGCCGGTGGGTATATTGGGGGCGCTGATTGTCTGTACGCTGATCTATATGGTGGTGGCCGCGGTCATGACCGGTATCGTGCCCTATCCTGAACTGGCCAGTCCGGCACCTATTGCGGTGGCGATTGACCGTATGGCGCTGACATGGGCCGATTTCTCGGCACCGTGGGTTGAGGGTGGTTCGCTTAATGCCGTCAGCCTGATGATCAAGCTTGGGGCGGTTCTGGGCCTTGGGTCGGTGATGCTGGTGCTGGTCTATGGCCAGACGCGTATCTTCTATACTATGGCGCGTGACGGTTTGCTGCCCAAGGTGTTTGCCAATGTGCATCCGAAGCTGCAAACGCCGTGGACGGGCACCATTGTGCTGGGGATGCTGATTACCATTGCGGCGTCTTTCCTGCCGATCCGTATTCTGGGCGATCTGGTGTCGATGGGCACGGCACTGGCTTTTGCCATTGTCTGTTTCTCGGTCATCTATCTGCGGATCACCCACCCTGAGCTTGAGCGTCCGTTTCGGGTGCCGGGGGGCGTCTATACGGCAGGGGCGGGCATTATCGCCTGTCTGGGGTTGGCGGCCTTCAACTTTGTGCCGATGATCCAGCATGCTATGAACGATAATCCGCTGCCGCTGATGTTGCTGCTGT
>JBCEBX010000005.1:6993-7948 GCA_039206455.1 Asticcacaulis sp. | reverse complement strand
GATCAGGCATTGCAGGGCCTTTTCCGGGCCAGAACCTTTGTCGTCGGCGACACGCTGGGCTGTACGCGCGCCGCCTCGGCTATCCGTACCGGCCCGAATGATTCCGCCGAACAGGTTAACCAGCTCCTGTTTGGTGAGCGTTTCCGCGTCATCGAAAAATCACGTGACTATGTCTGGGGTCAGGCCCTGCGTGACGGCTATGTCGGTTATGTGCGCGAAAGCGACCTGACGCACGACTGGCGCGTACCAACGCATTTTGTCTCGACCCTGCGCACCTATGTCTTCAGCCAGCCGAACCTGAAATCCGCCATCGTCACGGCCTTGAGCCTCAATGCCCTCGTCAGCGTCGATGAGACCGATGGCAAGTTTGCCCGCATCAATGATATGGGCTGGATATATCTCGGCCACATCAGCGACTTCAGCCATTTCTCGGGCGACTATGTCACGGTGGCCGAAAGCTATCTCAACGCCCCCTACCAATGGGGGGGCCGCGAAAGCGACGGCCTTGACTGCTCAGGTCTTGTGCAACAGGCACTCTATGCCACCGGTCGCGCCTGCCCGCGCGATTCGGACATGCAGACCGCGCTTGGCCATGCCCTTGAGATCGGCCCCGACCTCAAAGGCCTGTATCGCGGTGATCTGGTGTTCTGGAAGGGACACGTCGCCATCATGGCTGACGAAGACCATATTGTGCACGCCAACGGCCATCACATGAAAACGGTCATTGAGCCTCTGCGTGACGCGGTTGAACGCATTGCCGCCGCCGGTGTCGGCCAGCCCACCGCCTTCCGTCGCCTCTGAATCGCCTAAAGGCGTCTGGCTTGATAATTCATTCGCCATTCATCTGAAGCGATGACTAAATGGGTCATAAACATAGCTCAGGGGCCTATTGTGACCTTTACCCATACACGGCGCACCCACCTTGCCACCCTTATCGCAGGCCTTGGCTTCGGTG
>JBCEBX010000005.1:0-6983 GCA_039206455.1 Asticcacaulis sp. | reverse complement strand
GCGTGCGCCTTGGGATGAGGCGAAGGTGCTTCAGCGGCCGCTGCCTCGCCATTTGAAGGCACATGGACGGGCCTTCTGGAATCAGGCCGCACCCGCCTGACCGTGCGACTGGTCGTTACCGGTGACCGGATCGATGTGATCAGCGTCGATCAGGGCGGTGCCGTTATCACGCCTGATGAGGTCAGCCTTTCCGATAACCGTATCCGCCTTGTGTCCAAACGCATCAATGCCAGCTTCGACGGACAACTGACGCCAGACGGGTTTATCGACGGCATCTTTACTCAGGGGCAGGTCTTCCATATGCGACTGGCGCGGGGCATGGCCATTGTGCCGTCATCGGCCTGGCGTCGCCTGACCCCTGACTCCCTGAACGCACGCCGCATAGATGCCCTGACACCGGCTATCGGAGCCGCTTGGGCACGCGGCAACCGGTCAGATATAATCGTGCGCGGCGCGCGCTCAAGCGATGATGAAATCGCCGCCCACCCCGATGATCAATGGCACTGGGGCTCGATCACCAAGTCGATGACCGCCACGCTTTGCGCCCGTCTGGTCGAGGCCGGCGTCATCAACTGGGACACCACCATCGGTCAGGTGCTCGACGCGCCGGGCTTTAACGTCCCTCAGGCCTATCGCGATGCCACGCTTCTGCACCTTCTGAGTCACCGCTCCGGTCTTCAGCCCAATGTCACCGGTGTTGAATTCAGCCACGAGCTTGCGGACGCCCGCGAAGAACGCCTGAGATTTGCCCGAACGGCACTGACCATGCCCCCCGCCGACAGTATCGGCAAGCAGATGATCTATAGCAATAACGGCTATGCCGTAGCCGGTGCCATGCTGGAAAAACTGACTGGCAAGCCATGGGAAACCCTTATCGAGACAGAGGTCTTCAAACCGCTGGACATCAGACAGGCCGGACAGGGCGCACCGGGCCGTAAAGGCCAGATCGACCAGCCACTGGGCCACACGGTTAAGGACGGCATACGCGTTCCCGATCCGGCAGGCGTGCCCGGCAGCGACAATGTCGTAGCCATAGGCCCGGCCGGACGCGTGCATATGCCATTAGCCGACATGATCACCTATCTGACGGCGCATCGCGACCAGCCCGCCGAATTCCTGAAGGCTCAGAACTGGGCCATGTTGCATATACCCCATTTCGGCGGCAACTATGCCTTGGGCTGGCTCAAACGCGAGGACGGTGCCCTGTTCCATAACGGCTCGAACACCATGTGGTACGCAGAAGTCTTCATCGATCCGAACACCGGCGTCGTCTGCGCGGCTTGCGCCAATGACGCCACACGTGACACCATGGGGGCCGTATCGGAGGTGCTGATGTCCGCCTATGGTTCCGCCACAGCCTGATCGGCGAGCATAACAGCTCTTAAAACAGCTTGCGGCCTTCGACCTGCGGCAGGCAATAGCCCTGCTCGTAATCCCCCGTATCGGTTTCCCCGTCACGGTTTTGCGCCAGATAGGCCCCGTTACGCCGATCCAGCGTCACCTTGAGGCTCTTGCCCTTTTTTGTGCGCTGATTGAACAGTTCATAGAAATTGGCACTGATACGGATATTACAGCTGACCGTCTCGCACAGGGTTTCCTTGATCAGACTTTCATGCCGTGGATCGGCAAACATCACCTTAAAGCGGGCACTGTCGCCAAATACCTCGGACGGCTTGACCTCAATAAAGAACGCGCCGTTCGTCACCACCCGATTGGCCGATATAACCTGCGTTTCACACTTCAGATTCAGCACATCCCCTGAGACAAACGCGGGCGGTGCAGGCGGGGGCGGGGGTAAAGGCTCAGATTCAAATGACCGCATTGGCGCGGGTAGCGGCATCAATGCGTCCGGCGCGGTGATAGCCTCGGGCAAGTTATGCACCTTTGCCGGTGTCGGCAAGGTCGGCACCACCTTATGTTCCATGGGCCCCGTCACCCCCGCCGGTGCCGACACAGCCCCCGGCAGTGTCTGATAAGGGATCGGCGCGTCCGGCAACTTCGGGGCCGGTTCCACCTTTTTAACCGGCGCGACCCGCGCTCTGGGGCGCGGCTTGGCACCCGTTACAGGTTTGGCGACAATCTCATCATACTCGGAACCGTCCTCGTCCTCGGCCATGGCCACAGGTGCGGAAACGGCCAGAAGCAGAACCATCAATCCACACCGCGCCCATAGCTTCATCTTCAGGATTCCTCACCGAAACGATCACCCACCAGGCTCACCAGCGCTTCAACAGCAGCCTCCGCCTGTTTGCCCTCGGCCTCAAGCTCAATCGACGTGCCTTTTGAAGCCGCCAGCATCAAAAGGCCCATGATCGACTGCGCATCGACGCGGCTGTCGTCCTTGATGACGGTCACCTGCGCATCATAGAGCGCGGCGGTCTTTACAAACTTCGCCGAGGCGCGGGCGTGCAGTCCCTTGTCATTGATGATGTCGATTCGTGCCGTAACTGTCATGATACCCTGTAATATAGTCTTTTATATTAGCACCCTGTTAACGCTGTTGGCCGCTTCGCACAACGTCTACAGTTCGTCGATCAGCCGATAAACGGCGCGTATCGCCTGCACCTCGGCCCCGACCGGCTTGCCCGACTGGCTGCGCGGGTTCCAGGCATAGAGATCAAAATGCACCCAAACCCCTGTTTTTGGCGCAAAGCGTTGCAGGAAAAGCGCCGCCGTCACTGAGCCTGCCTGCGCCCAACCCGCCGCATCATTCCGGATATCGGCAATGTCAGACTCCAGCGCCGCCGCATAGCCCGCCCACAGCGGCATCCGCCACAAAGGATCATGCACCTCTTCCGCCGCCTGCGTAAGACGTCGCGCCACGCTCTCGTCATCAGTATAGAAGGGCACCACCTCCGGCCCCAGCGCTATGCGCGCCGCACCGGTCAGGGTGGCGAAATCTATGGTCAGATCCGGCTCAAGCTCCGCCGCCCGCGTCAGGGCATCAGCCAGTATCAGCCGCCCCTCGGCATCGGTATTGCCCACCTCGATCGACACCCCTGCGCGTGAGCCAATCACATCACCGGGCCGGAAGGCATCACCGGAAATGGCATTTTCCACCGCGCTGATCAGGACATGCAACCTGACCCTGAGATTGGACGCCATAATCCATTGCGCCAGCCCCAAGGCGTGCGCCGCCCCGCCCATATCCTTTTTCATCAGCCCCATGCCGGAACCGAGCTTGATATTCAGCCCGCCGGTATCAAAGGCCACCCCCTTGCCGACCAGCACCACGACCGGCTTGGGCGCAGAGGATATATCCTCGACCGGCGGCTCCCAGTCGATTTCAATAAAGCGCGGCGCACGCTGCGCCTCAGCGGCCCGCCCTACGGCATGAACCGCCGGAAAGTTCTCAGTCAGCAGTTCATCACCGGTAATGACGGTGATCCGCGCCTGATGCGTCTCCGCCAGTTGCCGTGCCGCCGCCTCAATCTCCGCAGGCCCCATATCATTGGCCGGTGTATTGACCAGATCCCGCACCCACCGGTCCGCCGCCACCTCGATTTCAACCTCGGTACGCGCCTCATCCGTAAGGTCATGATCCGTCAGCCGCACGGCATCGGCGGTCGCGGACGACGCCTTGTAACGATCAAAGCTGTACCGCCCCTGCGCAAAGGCGACATGGATCGCGGCCCGCGCAAGCGATACCTCCGCCTCAAGCGCCCACACACCCTCCGGCAACTGCTTGCCCAGCGCCCGAAACAGGGCCGGACTATAGTCCTTTCGCGCCCCCAACCCGTACCAGGCCCTGAGTTGACCTGTGTCCCCGTCCGGCAGTACCACCAGCGACCGCGCTCTGGCCTTGAAACCCTGCGCCTTTAGAAACGCGGCCACGACCGGTCCAAGCGCCGCAATGGCCTGCTCCAGCCCCTCTTCAAAGACGGCAAAAACCTTATGATCTGGCGATGAGGGATTTTGTGATGACATGCGTATCTCGACCTTAAACGGCTGGGGGCCTTAACCTTATGTTTAAGAGTATCAACCAAAACTTAAATTAACCATATGGCACGGGGTCAGAACGCCTCCGGTTTCTGTTTTTTCAGGGTTCCCCAATGCCTCGCCTGACGCTCCGCCCGTTCTGTCTTTTTGCGCTGCTCGCCCTTACGCCGGCTGGCCCTCAGGCGCTGGCCCAAACACAGGCCCAGACACAGGCCGCCCCCCCAACCGAAGCCCCGCGCATCGCCACGCCCGAAGAACGCGCCGCCGCCCTGCGCATGGAACCTCTGGCCCGCGCCGCCTTCTTCAACCGCGAATTTGAGCGCAACCCCACCGATGCCGAAGCGGGCCTTGCCCTGTCCGACGCCCTGCGCGCACTGGGCCGTTATAACGAAGCTGCCGACGCCGCCCACCGGGTGCTTTTGTTCGCGCCGGATAATTATGACGCCCTCCTGAGCGCCGCCAAAGGCCATATCGGCGGTAATAACGGTTTTTACGGTATCGATTCCCTGCAACGGGCCACGGAACTGAGGCCCCGGGACTGGCGCGCTTATTCGCTTTTGGGCGTCGCGCTTGATCAGGTGAAACGCAGCGACGAAGCCTGGGCCATGTGGGCAAAGGCGCTCACCCTGTCGCCCGACAACCCTGCCGTCCTGACCAATCAGGCCATGTTCCTGTCGACGCGCGGCGATCTGGCTCAGGCCGAGCAGTTACTAAGACGCGCCCTGACACAACCCGCCGCCACTATTCAGGTCAGGCAAAATCTGGCGCTGGTGCTGGGCTTGCAAGGCAAGCTGCCCGAGGCCGAACGCCTGTTGCGTCAAGACCTGCCACCCGACATTGCCGATGCCAATCTTCTGTGGCTGCAAACCGCCCTTAAACCCGCGGCCCCGCAAAACCGTACATGGGACAGTCTTGGCGGATAGGTTGGGGAGATAAGCTGAAGCGAGGATAGTTTCAGACTCTTATGGGCGTCTCGTGCACTTTGTGCTATGTTCCGGTTAACGACTTTTTAAGACAACTCACAGGTTAAATTGTCGCACATTTAGCTAGTTCTTGCCGCGCAGACACAATATGTGGTGATATAGCTAAAGTAACCTTGCCGTACGATTCGGGAATTTCACCATGAGCCTTATCATCCCCTCTGCCCCCAGAGCCGGTCTTCTGACGCCCTCCGCGGCCTATAAGCCTTTCCGCTATCCGTGGGCTTTTGACTTCTGGCAAAAGCAGCAGCAGGTTCACTGGCTACCCGAAGAGGTGCCGCTCGGCGAAGACTGTAAGGACTGGGCCTCTAAGCTCAATGACAGCGAACGCAACCTGCTGACGCAGATTTTCCGCTTCTTCACCCAATCCGATATTGAGGTGCAGGACAACTACATGGAAAAATACGGTCGCGTCTTCAAACCGACCGAAATCAAGATGATGCTGGCCGCTTTCGGCAATATGGAAACCGTGCACATCGCCGCCTATGCGCTGCTTCTGGAAACCATCGGCATGCCCGAATCGGAATTTGGCGCGTTCATGGAATATGAGGCCATGCGCGACAAGCACGACTTCATGCAGAAATTCGGCGTCGATACCGATGCCGATATCTGCCGCACGCTGGCCATGTTCGGCGGCTTCACCGAAGGCCTGCAACTGTTTGCCTCCTTTGCCATGCTGATGAACTTCCCGCGCTTCAACAAGATGAAGGGCATGGGCCAGATCGTGTCATGGTCAGTACGTGACGAAAGCCTGCACTGCGAAGGCATCATCAAGCTTTACCATGCCTTCAACAAGGAAACCGGTGCGGTCACCAAGGCTGTGGCTGACGATATCGTTGATTGCTGCAAGACGGTGGTCAGCCTTGAAGACAAGTTCATCGACCTGTCCTTTGAAATGGGGCCGGTCGAAGGCATGACACCGGACGATATCAAACAATATATCCGCTATATCGCCGACTGGCGCCTGCGCCAGCTGGAGCTGCCCGAGGTGTTCGGCGTAAAGGAAAACCCGCTACCCTGGCTTCAGGTGCTCCTGTCGGGTGTTGAACACGCCAACTTCTTCGAAGCCCGCGCCACAGAATATTCCAAGGCCGCCACCAAGGGTCAATGGACCGGTCAGGAAGGCGTCTGGGATGCTTTCGACACGCTGCTGAAAAAACGCACCGAAGCCACCAAGGGCATCAACGCCTAAAACAAAAGCGCCTTCGGGAAACCGGAGGTGCTTTTTTTACGTCCCGACTACAAACACAAAAAAACCTCCGCCGGATAACCGACGGAGGTTTTTTTATATCTTATAACGCTCTGCTTATTGCGCAGGCGCCGGATCACCCGCAGGAGTCGTTTCCGGATTGGACGGCGGCGTAGAGACTGGTGCGACGTCCGCTGCACCTTCGGCAGGCGCATCAGCGGCAGGGACTGCGCCCGGCTGACGCGAAGCGTCCGGTGCCGGAATAGCGTAACCCGCAGAACCCTGCGCATGCAGATAAGCGATCAGGTTGATCTTCTCATCCTTGTTCTTGATGCCGGCAAAGGCCATCTTGGTGCCCTTGATGTGCTTGGATGGCGACGACAGGAAGCCATAAAGCTCATCATAGGTCCAGTTCGGTGCCTCGGCCTTATGAGCGACCATGGCGTCCGAATAGGCAAAGCCTGCATGTGCGGCCAAAGGACGACCCACAATGCCCCAAAGACCGGGGCCAGTCATGTCAGCGCCACCCTGAGCCACATTGTGACACGAGACGCACTTGGCAAAAGCCTTTTGACCAGCCGCCTGATCAGCGGTCGGCAGAACCGTACCCCAATCGGGCAGAAGCTCAACCTCGGCCGTCGCGCCACCGCCAGCGGCCTCTTCGGGCACATCGACGAAATAGCCGGGCTTTTCAGGCGCGTCGGTGTGATAGAGCGCGTCAACGCCTACACGCACGCCTACGATCACCAGCGCCGCCGCAAGGCCAGCGCCGAAAATTTTGTTTAACTGAAGGTCTCCGCTCATGCCGCTCAGACGTCCTGACTCATTTCGGTGGTGCGGCGAAACTTAAAGCGGATGGCGGCCCTGTCAACAGA
>JBCEBX010000004.1:0-7975 GCA_039206455.1 Asticcacaulis sp. | reverse complement strand
TACCGGAACAGCGGATATGGGCAAGCAGGCCTTTTTGCGCATGGCCAGCCATGAGCTGCGTACGCCGCTCAATTCCATCATAGGTTTTGCCGAGGTTCTGAAAAACGAATTACATGGCCCGCTGGGGGCGCCGGAATATCTGGAATATGCCGGTATTATCCGTGACAGCGGCACGCAATTGCTGGGCCTGTTCAACAATGTACTTGAGATCGTGCGCCTTGAAAGCGAACCCGATCTCCTCAGGCCGTCCGCAGACGCGGTTTTGTCGCACATTGATGACAGCCTTGAAAAGCATGAGGCGCGGGCGCGGGCCAATGAGGTGCGCCTTGAACTGGTGACCTCAGACACCGATCCCGTAGCGCTTTTCCACCCCAGAGGCCTGAGCACCTGTCTGGACCACCTGCTGCTCAATGCCATTGACTATACACCTGCGGGTCAGGTCATTCACATAGAGGTCAGCGAAGGGGAGAAATGGGTCGATATCCTCATCCGTAATCCCGGCCCTGCGCCATTGCCCGATGACCTGCCGCGCCTGATGAAACCGTTTGAGCAAGGGGCCACCGCCCATAACCGCACCCGCCACGGGGCCGGTTTAGGCTGGGCCATTGTGCGCCTCACCTGCCAGAACATGGGCGGACGATTTTATGTGAAGTCCCAGCCGGAGGTCGGCCTGACGGCCATTTTACGCCTTCAGAAGCCCGCCTGAGCCAACATCAGACGCAGAATTTGATTCATTTTGCCGCCATTGTGCTTTAGAGCGTTCTCCGGAGAGAGGTACCGCTTATGACCGACAGCTTTCAGGCCCGCTTTGAAGATCTGCTTGAAGAATTCGACCTGTTTGATGACTGGGAAGAACGCTACCGGCACATAATTGATCTTGGCAAGTCCATAGCCCCGCTTGAGGATCATGAACGCACCGAAGCCTCAAAAGTGCGCGGCTGCGCCTCACAGGTGTGGCTGGTGTTTGATGACGCCCCCGAAGATATCCTGAAATTCAGGGGCGATTCCGATGCCCATATCGTCAAGGGACTGATCGCTGTCCTGATCCGTCTGCTCGATGGCCTGCCCCTCAGTGAAATCCGTGATTTTTCCATCCGCGATACGCTCACCCGGCTTGGTCTGGATGAGGCCCTGTCGTCGCAACGTACCAACGGCCTCCTCTCTATGGTTGAACGCATCAAAAAGGTCGCCTGAGGACAGAGTTTCAAAAGGTCCGCTCGAACCAGTCAGGCCCCGCCTGCGCGGTACCAGCCTTTTTCGGTACGGTCTCCAGCGACGCCTCAAGGCGTTCGAGCATGGCATCAAATTGCGGATCATCCCGCAAGTCCTCGATCAGCCGACAGGCATGACCCACGGTCGTCCGGTCGCGGCCAAAAGCCTTACCGACGCGTACCAGCGGCCATTGCCAGCTTATATTGGTCAGATACATGGCAATCTGACGTGCCCGGGCCACGCGGGCGTGATTGCGCGAAAAGGTGCGTATCTGATCCGAGGATACGCCTGTGGTCACCGCCACAAGCTCAATCACAAACTGCACCGCCGCCCGGTCATCCCTGTGGCAAACGACGGTTAACGCCGAAGGCGCGTGATAGGGAGCCGCCCTTTGCGACGGGGAAAGATGCATATTCATCCGTATTTGTCCTGCATTGCCTGTCGGATTAACACGGGATGTGTTTCCGCTCTGTTCTCAGCATAGGCAGGAGTCAGAATGAGAGGATAACTTTCCTATTTCAAGTCAAAAATAGGTTTATTTACCTATATTTCAACCAATACGGATGTAAATAGATGGGTAATAACTATTTTAAGTTGTAAATAGTGTTTGACCGGGTTTTTCCTCTATGTCCGCCGTCCGGCCAGAGGATTCAGGCGGCGCGAATCCCCGAAGGACTTTGTTCGTCGCTTCGGCCGATCAGGGCGTCATGGCCGAGAATCATATCTACCCGCTCGCCGTCATTGGACATCGGCAAGCGCAGCCAGAACAGGCTGAGGCCTTTGACCCCGCGCCAGGCCATTGAGTGCAGACCCACCCCCGGCTTACGCTGCTCAACGACAAAGCTCAGTTCTTCGGCCCAGTAGGCCGCTTCTTCGGGGCTATAGATTTCGTCAAAATAACAGCCGGTAATTTCACGGCCATAGGCCTGATAGAGGTCTGTCCCCGCCAGTCTCTGACGGAAGGCACGCGGCTGATTGGCCGGATGCGGCTCAAGCACATCAATCAGGGAAACGGTCGGCAACAGCTTGCGAATGCCGCACGGATCCAGATCGGCGCGCGAAGGCAAGCGGCCTCTCCGACGCAAACTCTTCCAATAGCGGAAGATTTCCTCATGCGTGCGCAAAGCGCTCAGCATTTCGGTAGCTATACCCGCCATAAAACCCACAAACCCTACGAATCACGTTTATTCACCATCTCTTAACCGATGATTCCTTGGCAAGAAAAAAAGGGTTAACGACCCGTTTAGATATGTATAGTTTTCAAATTCACGCACAGTTTCGTACATATGCGAAACAAAAAAGCCCCGAACGACTGTCGGGGCTTTTTTATATTCAGAGCTTAAGCGCCTTAAGAGGCTCTGCCGCGTGTTTTACGAGCCGCCTGACGACCGCCCTGACCCAGACCCATTTGCTTGGCCAGTTCGGAACGGGCGCGGGCATAGTTCGGGGCAACCATTGGATAATCCTTCGGCAGGTTCCACTTGGCGCGGTACTCTTCGGGGCTGAGATTATACTTGGTGCGCAGGTGACGCTTCAGGGATTTGAACTTACGACCGTCCTCAAGGCAGACGATGAAGTCATTTGAAATGGATTTCTTGACAGAAACCGCCGGTTCCTTTGGCGTTTCGGCCTTAACTTCTTCTACGCTGCCCAGTGTGGTCAGTGTCTGGTAAATGCTTTGTATCAGCGCAGGCAATTCAGCCGCCGGCACTGTGTTGTTGCCGACATAGGCGGAAACGACATCAACTGTAAAATCTATAGCGTTGTTTTTATCTTCCATCAGCTTACCCTTCAGCAGCCAAAATTAATAAGGTGATTCTACGCACCGCTTCAGGACATGAAGCTGAATACTCATGGTTTGATTATTCGGACGCCTTAACTAAGGCAATATCTTTTTATGCACAAGCATCTGTTATATTTATTTTTGAATGCTTGGGGCTATGCAGCAATAAATTTCAAAATGCAAATGCAGAACTGGGACTGAAAATGCAATCAGCTTATGATTACGATTTCCATAGCCTGTTGAATAATATTGCCTAATTAAATCTGTTGCAGACTTGAAATATCTTCCGGCGGCACGCACCTAAATCTTGAGATCTTCTGCAAACGCCAGCAAAGCGGCCCGTTCCGGCACAGTTAACTGCTCCATATCCAGGCCTTCGCCCGTCGATATAGCCCTGAGCATCACCGGCGTCAGGGCCGAAGACAAGGCCCAGTTCCAGTAACGTAAAACTGTTTGCGCCCGATCAACCGCCAGAAGATCATAGACCAGCAGCACCCGCGCCAGATCGGGATGGATGTCGCCTTCCTTTTCCAGAGGTCGGCGCAGGGCCTGCCAGAGATTACGCAGCGAGGCCTTTTTCAGACCCGTGGCCTTGCACAGCACCGCCAGCCCTTCACCGCCTTTGTCGCGCAGAATCTTTGCGCCCGTGGACGGCTTTATGCCCGAAAGGTAGGAAATTTCTTCTGCCGCCTGACGCGTCAGACCGCGGGTTGCCGCCTCACTTAAGGCCGCCTCAAGACTTTCATAAGGGCTGCGGTTTGTGGCCTCGCGATTGCGTTGACGGCGCTCGATGAATTGCAGGGCCTTGCGCGACAGGGGGTCCTGCCACCCTTCGTGCGCCGCCATGGAAAACACATCCGACGCTGCGTCCTGCATGATTTCACGATTGACCGCAAAGCGGCTGAGTATGGTGCGCCTGACTTCAGCTTCGGCCCACCAGAACATGACATAGGCCGATGACGGCCTGAGCTCCGGACGGCGAATAATCAGCCCCGTCAGTTCCGGCGCCTTCTGACTCAGGGCCACGGCGGCTTCGATAGCCGTTTGTGACAACACGGCTTTCGGGTTTTTCAGCAGAGATTCGACGACGGTGACATCGGCGGTTTCGGTCAGGACTTCGCTGAGGATCGGGCCGATATCCTTGCGGGCCGCCAGCTTCTGCTGATGCGCCAGCGTACCGTTACGCGCGCAATAATAGAGATCGGCCTCACTTAAGGTCTCACAGTTTTCGATCAGGAACGCTGCCACCTCGATGTCATCGACCAGCAGCAGCCGCGCCAGAGAATTGGGCACCTCACTCAGGCCGCTGATGCGTTTGGCCACCCGTCTGCGCTCAGGCGTTTGCGCCTCACGCAGCATCTCAACGAGCAGATCAGCCGTCACCGCCCGTTCAAAGCTGTTGACCCTTGTTTCAGGCAAGCACACCACATCCGCCAGACGCTTCAGCAGGGTCTGACGGGCCTGTGACGCGACCTTCGGCTCCAGTTCAAGCGGCAGGGACGCAAAATCTTCCGCCTCCGCCCCGTCATAGGGCGAACCGTCTATCGGAATATCTGTGTCGGACATGTTCGCGGCATTCATGGATATATATGAACAGACAGGCGTTAATCTTGTGTTGAGGATATTGCCGCCTCTGGCGGGGCATAGACAAACAGGTTCTGCCCCTCACGCTTAAGCCATTGGCGAAAGGGCGCATAGGGGCCGTAAAGCGTCTCAACTTCGGCCCAGAACGCGGGGCCATGATGGGGATGCCTGAGGTGTGCCGCCTCATGGGCGCAGACATAGGCAAAGACCTCATCCGGCGCCATGATCAGACGCCAGCTATAGCGGATAGACTTACGCCCCGGCGTGCATGACCCCCAGCGTCCTTTCGGATCGATCAGGCTGACGCGCACCCCGCTGAAACCGAGTTTTTGCGCATAGAGCGCCGTGTGGTGTTCGGCAAAGCGCATGGCCTCAAGGCGCAGAAAACGCTCGATACGCCGGTGATAGGCCGCGCCCTCACCGCCTGCGGAAAGGCGGTCGCCTTCAAGCTGTGCCGCTGCACGCCCCTGCGAGCGCGTGAGTCGCAAGCTGCGTCCGCGAAACGGAATATCCATATCCGGCTGAAACGGCTGCACGCCCGGTCGGCTGGCCACATGCCCCGCAATCCAGTCCGAGCGGCTCAGGGCAAAATCCACGGCCTGCGGCAGATCACGCACACGCGGGGCGGTGGCTATGGCTTCACCGGTCTTGTTATCAAGTCTCAAGGAGATACGCCGCGCCCGTAGATTGACCTTAAGGCGCAGCTGAAACGCACCGCAGTCGATCAATTGGCCCGCGCTGTAGGTCTTTTGCGGTTTAAACCACATCGTTCCGGGCGACAAAATCGCGGATTTTCGGATAGATATGCTGGCGGAAGCGCTTGCCGTTAAACACGCCATAATGGCCTGCGCCATCCTGAACATAAAGCTCGCGCTTGTCGTCAGGGATATTCGGACACATGGTATGCGCGGCCTGAGTCTGACCGACACCGGAAATATCGTCCTTTTCGCCCTCAACCGTCATCAGGGCGATGTCGGTAATCGCCTCAAGGCGCACAGGGCGGCCATGATGGGTCAGTTCCCCCTTGGGCAGGGCGAATTTCTGGAACACCAGATCAATGGTCTCAAGGTAAAACTCTTCGGTCAGGTCAAGCACCGAAAGATATTCGTCATAGAACTCAAGGTGCTTGTCGATACCGTCGCCATCATCTTCGACCAGCGAGTTGAAATAGGCCCAATGCGCGTCCTTATGGCGTTCTTCGTTCATGCTCATGAACGAATAGAGTTGCACAAAGCCCGGATAGACCCGACGTCCGACCCCCGGATAGGGCGGCGGTACATTATGCACCATGTTCGATTTGAACCAGGCAAAGGGCCGGTCTTCGGCCAGCTGGTTGGTCACGGTCGGGTTGAGCCGCGCATCAATGGGAGAGCCCATAAAGGTCAGGGACGCCGGACGGTTCGGGTCATTATCCTCGGCCATCAGACACGCCGCCGCCAGTACCGGCGGTCCGGGCTGACAGACGGCGACCACATGCACGCGCCCGCCAATGGCTTTAAGCATATCGCGGATGTGATCGACGAAACTGGCGAAATCAAACCGGCCCTCAAGCACAGGCACCTGACGGGCATTCACCCAGTCGGTAATATAGACGTCATGATCGAGCAGGAATTCCTGCACCGTGCCGCGCAGAAGGGTGGCGTAGTGGCCCGACAGGGGCGCCACAATCAGCACCGCCGGTGCTGGTTTTTTCACACCCGCCCGACGCAGATCGCGCGGGTCGCGCTGAAAACGCAGCAAACGTACCCACGGCGTCGCCCAGTCTTCAATGACCTGCACGCGGACATCGTGACCATTGATAGTGACGCTGTTGATGCGCCATTCCGGCTTGCCATATCGGCGCGTAACCGTGGAAAACAGTTCTGCAGAGGCAAAAAGCGTCCGCCCCAGAGCCGTATCCGATGCCGGATTGGCCTTGGACCCCCAGAAATCCCGTGTCGCATTGGCCATCAGCCGCATAGGCGTTGCGGAATAATAGGCCATTTCGTGCATCATATAGAGCATGTGTGGTTACGCTTATCCTCGATACGCATGACTTGCGCTGTCATTACGCATCTAACCTATGCCTAAGAGGTAAATTCTGCCAACTGATTTAATCCGACATATGGCTGCATATGAAAAATATTCAGTTAGCACAGATACTTACTTAGCTCACATTGCGATCACAATTTATTGTGCAGTGCAGCGAACACGCCTCAGAACAGATTAAGGTCTATCGCCGCCCCCATAGCCCGCTGTCCAGCCACATTGGGATGCAGGTTATCTCCCGTCTGCAACGGCCCCGCCAGCCGCGCCGGATCGGCCGGATCAGCCACCGCGCCTGTAAATCTGATCAGACCGTCAAACGCCCCTGAGGTGCGTATCCAGTCATTGACCTCAAGGCGCACCTTTTCCTTGTCATCGGAGGCATAGCCTGCCCCCAGAAACGGCAGGATTTCCGCGCCATAGATTTTCAGGCCCCGCGCATGGGCACGCGCGATCAGTTGCCTGTAGCCCGCAATCATATCCGCCGCCGTGACCGGTTTTTCCGGTGTTGAACCGCCAATATCATTAATGCCAATCAGGACAATGACATGGCTGACATTGGGCACGCTTAAGACGTCGCGCTCAAAGCGCGCCAATGCACTGACGCCATAGGAATCGCTTAACAGCCGGTTGCCGGAAATACCGGCATTGGACACCGCATAGGGCTTACCCTCTGCCTGAAGGCGCTCGGCCAGAACCTCACTCCAGCGGCACTGATCCGGCCCGATCTTACAATCGGCATCGGTGATGGAATCGCCGAAGGCCACAATGGTCTTCAGCGGGTTGGCGGCTTCAACTTCAATCGCCGTCACAAAGGGACGATGGCGCACGGATTCGGCCACGGGAAGGTCAGGCGTCTGGGTGAAATCACCCGCCGTCGAAATCAGGGCCGGATTGCGGTTATCGCCATGCATGGTCGACAACACGGCCTTTTCGGGAAAGTAAAGATTGACCTCTACCGCCTCAAGAAAACCAATATCAGCCACGACCGGATCACTGAGAACCGGTGCGCCCACAGGGGCTGAAATCCCTGCCTGACCGGAAAAGGTCAGGGGGTAAAAGCGATCACCAATACGCACCGAAGCCGTCCCGATTTTCAGCGGCACATTGCCGTGTTCATTGGACACGCGCACCCTCAGGGCCTTACCGCCCTGCGTCAGGCGCAGGGTCTGGCGGATGGTGACATTTTCCACGGCCGCCGCCTTGTTCGGATCAACATGACGCGCTGCGGCTGCGGCTGAACGTACCCAGTGACTGGCGTCTTCGGCAATGACCGGCCCGGACAGACAAAGCCCCATCAGGGCCGTCAGAAACAGCTTTCCCCCGTGACGCATCAGATAACCCCTGCCGTTTTCGCGGCCTCGTCCAGTG
>JBCEBX010000003.1:0-7979 GCA_039206455.1 Asticcacaulis sp. | reverse complement strand
TATCTGTATCGTTTCAACATAAATTAGCGCTAATCAATATAATCGAAACAAAGACTTAATGTGGAAAATGCCGCTTTTTGGTGATCAAAACGGAATAGTACCGGCATAAAATCTAACTGGCTCCGTCTTTGTTAGGCAAGGCCAGTTTTATACGACGCCCCACAGTGCACCCAGCGCCAAAGCCGCAGGCAAGGCCTGAATGAACAGGATTTTCCGGCTGGCGGTGAGTGCGCCGAACACACCAGCAATGACTACGCAGATCAGGAAGAACGCCGTAAATTCGGTATTTTCACGCCACAGGCCATAGATAAGGCCTGCTGCCAGAAAGCCGTTATATAGCCCCTGATTGGCAGCCAGTGTTTTGGTCTGGGCGGCAAATTCCGGCGTCAGGCCAAAGGCCTTGTGTCCAGCGGGCTTATCCCACAGCGCCATTTCCAATACGACAATATAGACATGAATGAGCGCCACAAGTGCGGTCAGGACAACTGAGATCATAGCCTATGGCCTCCGGCAATTTGACGTCGCCGCCAGATGCGGCCTATGTTGGGACTATGACGGATATTATGATCATGTCCATCGCTTGTGGCACGCCACATGAAGCGGAAAAGCTGGCGCAGATGCTGGTAGCATTGAAGCTGGCGGCCTGCGTACAGACCCACCCAATTGAATCGACCTATGTGTGGGAAGGGGCCGTACAGCGCGCCCATGAGGTCATGCTGATCGTGAAAACTCTGCGCGACAAGCTACCGGCCATTGAGGTCGTGATTAAGGCGCATCACAGCTATGAGGTGCCGGAAATGATCGCCACGCGGCCAGAGTGGGTCAGCCAGTCCGATGCGGACTGGCTGAGAGGTGGTCTCGGTTAATTCAAAAGCTCAGCCGGAAGCTTGCCGCCGTTTTCCGCCAGCTTGTTCAGTACCTGCTTATGCAGCCAGATGTTTTGTTCGGCCGTGCCGGTGAAAGCGCCTGAATGGCCCAGTTCTTCCGCCAGTTCCTTTCGCGCGGCAAGGCTTGAGTCGAGGTCAAGCAATTTCAGGAGATCGACAATCGAGGTGCGCCAGTTCAGTGGCTGACCGGCCCGGCCTGAGGCGTCGTCCAGAATGGCCTCGACATCGACATTGGCGAGGGTTTCCGGCTCCTGACTGATGACCGTGCTGGTGGCGGCAGTGGCTGCCGGTGTGATGGCGATGTCGGGGGCCGGTTCGGCGGGGACTGGCTTTTTCCTGAAAATCGCATTTTTGATTTTTGAAAAGAAACTCATAATCAGCTCCGGTTGAAATGAACCCCGCCCACGGGAGGATCAGCCTAACACAGAAGCGGTAAGAGCGTATTTGCCGGTTTTTTATAGCGGATCGGCAGGGGCTTCGACCGGTTTGGCCAATGCGCGTCTTTGGGCCGCAATCGTTTCAAACGCTTTTTCAGCCTGAGCGAGCGTCTCAAGGTCATTGGTTTTACGGACGGCAATAAGCCTTTGCGCGGCTTCCATTTCCCGCATCGGCAGGAGATGGCTGTCATCGGCAGGCTGGAAAGCGCCGAGGCCAAGACGGGCAAGAACACCGCGCTGACGCTCGGCTTCGGGGCCGTCGCCTGTGCCGTAGCTTAGAATAAAACTGCGCAGTTTTTCCCGCGTTGCCGGATCAAGATCCTTACGCAGGAGCAGCGGCGGGTCGGGTAGTAGCGGAGAACTCCAGATAACCTTTAGCCGTGCGGCCTCTTTGGGGGAGGCCGTGGTGAAACGTTGCAGGGCGATGCTGTTACTGACGGTGGCATCAAGTTTGCCCGTTATCAGGCCATTGATCTGGTTTGTCGGTTCGGAGCGGTCAACCGAAGCAAAGCACGTGCCAGGATCGGTTTTTTCCGGAAGAAACAGATAGGTCAGGGGCGCCTGATTTCCGGCCAGAGACGCTTCTGCGCCCATGCCGAAGCGCAGGCCGCCGCTACAGGCCATAAGGTGCGCGAGCGTCAGGCCGGAATCCGTCCGCGTCACGATCACGCTCCGGTAGCCGTCAGGGGCCGTGGGGTCCGAGGCGCGGGCAATGACATAGGCGCTGGCGTCACGCACAGCATTGAGCGCGGCGGTATTGGAAAACAGGCCCGCCTGAACGCGGTTGTTGTGCATGGCCTTAACGGAGGCATCATCGTCGGCGGCGAAATTCGGTTTGATCTTAAGGCCGGTTAGGCTCGCCATGTCTTCCAGATAGGTGCGCCAGGCGCTTTCGGCTTCGGAGGCCCCGTCGGGTATGACCACGGCAAAGGTCACCTCGTCCGATCGCGGGGCAGCGGCCTGCTGACAGGCTGAGGCGAGGCTTAGTGAGGTCAGAAGCCCCAGAGCCAGAAGCGTTTTTCGGATAAAGCGCTGTGCCGCGATCAACGGGATCATCCCTTTTATAAAGCCAGACGATGAATCTGCCGAAATTTATCCGAATTTGCAACCGATGGCCGCTTCATGACAGGCACAAGGGCGCGCATTGCAATTTTATCTGATTGCGGGTCTTTACATGCAGGGCAAAATGCCTGATATAGCCCGCTTCCGGCGGACCCCGACACAAAGTCCTAAGAATGCTTCTTGGGCCGCCCACCTTCGGGATCGTTCAGGTTTTTCCTGACGATTTAGGTGGACACGAAACGCTGCTAACGCCGGTCTGGGTTTAATTTTTTTAGCAGGGATTTGGCAGTGACATATCACTCCCAAACGGCCCTGAACCTGGTCCGCGAGCAGTCACCGGAACGCCCCGTCGCCCTTGTGCGACGTGCGCCCGTCACCGTTGCCGCGCAATGGTTTCAGAGCCACTTCAAAGGTGAAATTTTCTATGCCGTGAAGGCCAATCCGTCCGCGTGGGTCATTGAGACCTTGCGTGATGCCGGTGTGCGCGCCTTTGATGTGGCATCGATCAACGAGGTCAAGCTGGTCAAGACGCTGGCCCCTGAGGCACGTCTGGCCTTCATGCATCCGGTGAAATCACGCCGCGCCATTGCCGAAGCCTATTATGACTTTGGCGTGCGCACCTTCAGCCTCGATACGCAGGAAGAGCTGGCGAAGATTCTCGATTCGACCGGTGGAGCGAAGGATCTGAACCTGATCGTGCGTCTGGCGACGTCGGGGGAGGGCGCTAACCTGCCCCTGACCAATAAGTTCGGCGCTCAGGTCTATGAAGCACCCGCCCTGTTGCTGGCGGCGCGTCAGGCGACGCAGGATAAGATGGGCATCAGCTTCCATGTCGGTTCGCAGTGTATGCGCCCGACTGCCTATGCGGCAGCCATGTCGGCGGCGTCGCGTTCGCTGGTGCGGGCCGGTGTGCTGGCGGATATTGTCGATGTCGGCGGCGGCTTCCCGTCGATCTATCCGGGCATGGTGCCGCCCGCCCTTAGCGAATATATGGACGTCATCGATCGTGCCTTTGAAGACATGAAGGTGCATGAGGCCACTGAACTGTGGGCCGAGCCTGGCCGGTCTCTGGTAGCGGAATCGACCTCTATCCTGACGCGGGTGGACCTGCGCAAAGGCGATGCGCTCTATCTGAATGACGGGGCCTATGGCAATCTGTTTGATGCGACCCACGCCAAGTGGCCGTTTCCGGTCAAGCTGCATCGGGCTGATGCGGATGGCGAAGTGTCGTCTGAGCTGAAGCCGTTCCGTTTCTACGGCCCGACCTGTGATTCCATCGACCATATGCCGGGGCCGTTCTGGCTGCCGGCGGATGTGGCCGAAGGCGACTATATCGAAATCGGTATGCTGGGGGCCTATGGTGTCGCTATGGCCACCGGTTTTAACGGCTATGGCGAAAGCGATACGGTGTTTCTCGATGAAGCGCCGATGGCGTCTCTGTTCGGTCTGGGGCCGCGTCACATCAGCCTGCCGCGTTCCGAAGTATTGGAAGACAACAAGGTCGTGCGTTTTTCGCGTCCGAAGGGCGGCAAAAAAGGCAAGCGTCGGCGCGGTTAAGGGCGTTCCGGTTAAGTTTTGCGTTTGAAAAGGCGGACAGGGTTAATCCTGACCGCCTTTATTCATGTCAAATTCCGGGTTGTGGAGGGCGTGCGATTATGCGTCATGAGAAGGTTTTCGCAGGGAAAATGTGTTCTAATTCAAATAAATGTATTGTTAAATTTGGTTAAGGTTAATTTAAATTAACAGTAAACGTTTATTAACTAAAGAATATTTTTTGTTTACCATTCTCTTTCACTTGGAATTAATTGTGATTGGGTAAATTGATCTCGTGTTCGGGAGCAAGTGGGCCAACTACTCACGTTCTGAATACTTAGTTGATTGTTCACTTGCTTAAATAAAAGCTCATCTTACGGAGATAACTCATGACCAAGTTTTTCAACCGCTTCCTTAAAGACGAATCCGGCGCGACTGCCATTGAATATGGCCTGATCGCTGCCCTGATTGCTGTAGCGATTATCACTGTTGTAGGTACGCTTGGTGGCCAACTTGAGACCGCCTTTACCAATGTTTCCGATGGTCTTAAGGCCGAAGGTATCGAGTAATATTAATCTGGAGGCCGTGGGAAACTGCGGCCTCTTCTACTTGATCGGAAATGTAATGCTTGAGCGCTTCCTAAAAGATGAAACAGGTGCAACAGCTGTTGAGTATGGTCTGATTGTCGGGCTGATTTCCGTTGCAATCCTATTGGCCGTTGGAACTATTGGTGACCAGATCAAAAGCGGTTTTCAGCAGATTTCCGAAAAAATGCCGCCAGTAGAATGAGATTATGCTCTCACCCGTCAGTCACAAAAAAACCGCCTTACAGGCGGTTTTTTTGTGACTGAATTTAGGATGCGTGAGCCCCCTTCATGCCCTCTGGGTTGTTAGGAAACATGTGAGGCGGCTCTATTCAATCTCTATGGTGCGATCGAGGATGTCATTCATGCGGCTTAGGGGGCGGGCGACAGCCGCGCCCTTGGGGGTTGCAAGGATCGGTCGTTCGACCAGTACCGGTTCGGCAATCATGGCGGCAATGACGGTTGAATCACTGGCCGTATTGAGGCCGCGTTCGACGGCATCAGTATTACGGGTGCGCAAAATGTCCCGCGCAGCTATGCCGCCCATCTGTTTAAGCAGCCCTTTGAGGGCGGCTTCGGTCCAGCCGGTTTTCAGATAGTCAACGACTTCGGGCTGATAACCATTGGCCTCAAGCAGGGCCAGCGCCTTGCGCGAGGTGGAACATTTGGGGTTGTGATAAAGGGTCAGGGTCATGGTGCCTATCCCTGACACAGCCTATCCGGCGAGGTCAAGGTCATGATCGCCCATCCGGTCAAGGCGGGCGCGGACGGCCATGCTTTCGAGGCCGGAGGTCGGCAGGCTGACGAATATACCAATGCGGTTGGTCAGATTGGCAAACAGGCTGGCATAGGCAGCGGCAATTTCGGCGGGTGGGCCTTCGGTGGCATCAGGGTCGGGCAGGGGCCAGTCGACCGTCATCGGTTTACCGATAAAGGGCGGCAGGGTGGTCACGGATACCGTCGAAGACAGGCGGAAAACGAAATCGAGCCGTGGAGCCTGTTCGCCGGTAAACATGTCGAGTGTTTTCGGCGTCAGGGTTTTGACGTCATAACGCATCTTTTTCAGCAGATCGACGGCGTAGGGGCTTAGGGTTTCGGCAGGATTTACGCCGGCTGACCAGGCCTCAAATCGTCCGACCCCAAGACGGTTGAGCAGGGCCTCGGCCAGCACCGAGCGTGAGGCATTGTGTTCGGACAGGAACAGCACCTTAAACTGCCGTGTGTCGCCTATCAGATGATTGAGGTATCTCATGTGCCTGTTCCGTGACTGCTCTGTGCTCCTCATGCCGATCAAGTCTTTACGGTTTGTGACAAGCAGGCGAATGAGCGCCGTGTAAAAAGCGTATGCGCTTTTTATTTCCGATTTACGGGGAAAGACGTAGTATCCAGGCGGATATTGATTGAAAGGTTATTTTCATGCGCCGTCTGATCCTTGCTGGTTTTGCCCTGTCGCTGACGGCCTGCGCCACGGTTCCGTCTATTGACGCCAGCACACCGCCCCCGCCCCCGCCGCCAATGGGGCCGATCAGCGATGTGGTCTATAACTGTGTCGATGGCACGCGGTTCAGCGTCTATTTCCATGAAAATGCCGCGACGGTTACGCTGGCTGACGGGACTAAGCTTGAGTTACCGCAGCAGCGTGTGGCGTCGGGTATGCATTATGCCACGCCGCGCCATGACTTCCGTGGCAAGGGCACAGAGGCGACATGGACGGTGGGGCGGATGGTGCCAACCCAGTGTCGGGCGAATTAGAGATTTTACATTGAGGCCAGAACCCTCACCCCGGCCCTCGCGCTGAATGGGAGAGGGGGAAGGGAAATATAAAAAGCCCCTGCCGTGAGAGGACGGCAGGGGCTTTTTATGTAGTCAAAACCGAAAGGCTCAGGCAGCGACGATGGTGCCGCCGTTAAGGGCTTCCTGCGGGTCGCGCAGCACATAGCCACGGCCCCAGACGGTTTCGATATAGGAGTTGCCTTCGTTGGCGACGGCCAGCTTTTTGCGCAGCTTGCAGATGAAGACGTCAATGATCTTCAGTTCCGGCTCGTCCATGCCACCATAGAGGTGATTGAGGAACATTTCCTTGGTCAGGGTCGTGCCCTTACGCAGGGAAAGCAGTTCCAGCATTTCGTATTCTTTACCGGTCAGATGAACGCGGTTGCCCGCAACCTCGACCGTCTTGGCGTCCAGATTGACAATGATGTCACCGGTCTTGATGACCGACTGGGCGTGGCCCTTGGAGCGACGTACAACCGCATGAATGCGGGCAATCATCTCGTCTTTATGGAAGGGCTTGGTCATATAGTCATCAGCGCCACCGCCGAGTGACTTAACCTTGGTGTCGATTTCCGATGTGCCCGACAGGATCATGACCGGCGTATTGACCTTACCGACGCGCAACTGGCGCAGAACTTCGAGACCGGACATATCCGGCAGCGACAGGTCAAGCAGGATCAGATCGTAGTCATAGATCTTACCCAGATCCACGCCTTCTTCGCCGAGGTCGGTCGTATAGACGTTGAAACCTTCGGATTTCAGCATTAATTCAATGCTTTGCGCGGTCGCGCTATCGTCTTCTATGAGTAGTACGCGCATGAAGCCCCTCCCGGCTATGCCAAGCTGACAGTTAAGAAACAAGGCTTACGCCCGTTAACCTTCATCAGCTAAACAGCAAATCCCTTAAGATTCGTTAAACATGATGAATTCCGAATCAGCCTAGGCTGATTTGCGAATCGCTGACAAGCCTGACGAGTCACCGGTGGAATCTTTGGGAAAATTATCCACAGATGTTTGGGCGGAAATATGGCTGCGGGATCAGGAAGCGTGCAGCCACGATTTCAGGAAGTCGCCATGGGTAGGCATTTTGCTGACGGTACTGGCGATATTGCTGCTCAGGCCATTCAGGGCCGTGGTCATCTGTTCTGTGGTCATTAGGCGTCCAAAGTGATGCCAGCGTTCGGGCTTCAGCCTCTGGCCGTGCATGACCTGAAGCCAGGAGTCGATGCGGAAGACCTCATCGTTCCACTGATATAGCTTGGCACTTTCCTTATAAAGCGCGATGCGTTCGGCCAGCGTGTCTGGCACCGGCATATCGCGCCGTGCCCGCCAGTATTCGCTGTCGTCACGTTCGGTCAGCTTATAGTGCATGATGACGAAATCGCGCACATGTTCGACCTCGTGGCGGGTAACCTCATTAAAGTGGTTACGCGCGGCATCGGAAATGCCTGCAAACGGAAAATTCTGCACAAGGCGGGTAATGCCTGCGTGGAACAGGTGGATATTGGTCGATTCCAGCGGCTCAATGAAACCGCTTGAGAGGCCAAAGGCGATGACATTCTTGTTCCACACCTTGCGACGACGACCGGTGCGGAATTTGATGAAGGACGGCTCGGTCAGTTTCGCGCCCTCAAGCAGGCCTTCAAAGCGCGCCATGGCGTCATCGTCCGACAGGGTCTTGCTGGAATAGACGAGACCTGTGC
>JBCEBX010000002.1:0-7979 GCA_039206455.1 Asticcacaulis sp. | reverse complement strand
GCTGAGCCTGCTGGGCATTGGCGGCGGCCAGACCGGAGCCGGCAACCATAAGAAGCGTCAAGGCCAGAGGCTTCAGGCTGCGCGTGAACCCGACTGGTAAACTAAGTTTGATCATAGAAGGGGCTTCCCTGAAGTGCATACATGTCTAACTTGGACCGGCATTGAGGCCGGTATTGAACCTGTGCATGGTTTATCTGCAAGATGTGACCACGGCAAGGCAATGACTCACCTGAAGTAAGGAAAAAATAAGGTCTTGGGGGGGAAGCGAAAAAACTGTCTGAAACAGGGGCTAACTATATGACAAATAAAGGCTCAGGAGGTGTAAATGTCTGACAATATTGCCGTGAATTTACAGAACGGGGTTCTGAGCCTGAGGCTTGATCGGCCGGAGAAAAAGAACGCTTTAAACGGGGCGGCCTATGGGGTCTTAAGCGACCAGTTGCTGCGGGCCGGTGAGGATCGGGAGGTGCGTGCCGTTCTGATCAGCGCCGAGGGGCCTGATTTCTGTGCCGGTAATGATATTATGGAATTTCCGGCCATGGCGGCGCATAAGGGCGCGCCTGAAGATATGCCTGTGTTCCGGTTCCTCAAAGCCCTGACTTTTTTTGCCAAGCCGCTGGTGGCGGCAGTGCAGGGACAGGCTGTGGGTATCGGCACAACGATGCTTCTGCATTGTGATCAGGTATGGCTGGGGCCGGACGCACGCCTGAGCCTGCCGTTTGTGCGACTGGGGTTGGTGCCGGAAGCGGGGTCATCTTTGTTGCTGAGGCAGCGTATCGGACATGTGCGGGCCTTTGACTGGCTGACCTCGGGGCGGGTGATCGATGCCGAAACGGCGCTTGGCTGGGGGCTGGCCAATGGCATATGTGCCGGGGAGACGCTTGGGGACAAGGCGCAGGCGGAAGCAGAAAGGCTGACGCAATTGTCGCCACAGGCGGTGGTGCATACCAAGGCGCTGATGCGCAATCCCGATCAGGTCTGGCAGCACATACTGCGTGAAGGGGCGATTTTTCGTCAGCAACTGGCGTCATCTGAGGCGCAGGCCGCCTTTGCTGCCTTTGCCAGCAGGGGGTAGGGTTTTCTTTGCCGATTCTGTTGACCCGCTGAAGGTTTGAGCGTAATCGCGTTTTTTTGTTATCCGTGTGACCGCAGGTGTTTTCAGCTTGGATACCTTACCGTTTAAGCGTCTGATTGAACCTGAGGCCGAGGCCGATGCGCCCTTGATCGAGCATGTGGTGGGCCGCGCCTTCGGGCCGGGACGCTTCGCCAAGACCGCCGAGCGGTTGCGTGAAAACAATACCCCCTATGCGGATCTGAGTTTTGTGGCGCGTCAGTTGCCTGAGGACGGTGTGCCTCAGCTTGTGGCCTCTGTGCGTCTGTGGCCGGTTACGGTTCATGATCCCGCAAAGGAAACCCGTACCGAAGTCGCGTTTTTAGGCCCCATCGCGGTTGATCCGGATTGTCAGTCAACCGGGATCGGGCGGTTGCTGGTCGAGGCCGCGCTTAAGGCGGCGTTTGCCAAAGGCCTTGGGGCGGTGGTGCTGGTGGGGACGCCGGCCTATTTTGAAAAATTCGGTTTTGAAGGGACAGAGGGCCTGAGCTTGCCCGGGCCGGTCGATTACCGGCGGGTGATGATCGCCTATAGTCCGGTCTTTCAGGGCAAGCCTCTGACGGGGCTGGTTCGGCGCTGATGGACAGGGAGCCCGACATATCGGCGCTTTGGGCCGAGGCAGAGCGGTTCCCTGATAAAATCTATCCGGTAGACAAATGGACTCCGGCCCTTTGTGGGGAAATGGATGTGCTGATCCGCAAGGATGGCACATGGCTGCACGAAGGCCGTCCTATAGAGCGTTCGGAGATCGTACGCTTGTTTGCCAAGCTTTTGCGTTACGAGGACGGTGCCTATTTCCTTGTCACGCCGGTTGAGAAGCTGCGGATCACCGTCGAGGATTTACCCTTTCGCATCGTGGATCGGGACGGACTGACCTTTATCAGTGATCAGGGGGCGCGGCTGCCTCTGGGGGAGGCGCATCCGTTGATGATCGATGTAATCGGCGATGAATGGTTGCCGCGCCTTCGGGTTCGGGGCGATCTCTGGGCGCGGATGACGCGGGCGGAAACCTATCGGTTATTTGATGCCGCGCAGATTGAAACGGGCGAGGGCTGTGTGTGGCTGACGCTTGAGGGGCAAAGGGTTGACGTGCCGCTGTGTGAAGGGGAAAACCTTTGCGGTTTGTGAGATAGGCTTTAAATTATCAAAGCATGAAACGCATCGATTTGCCCGAATCCATGACTGCGCCTGCCGTGAAGCGGGTCTTTGCCGCGCTTGAGGCCGCAGGCGGGGCGGGCTGTGTGCGCTTTATCGGGGGCTGCGTGCGCGACGTCATCATGGGGCGCGTGGCAGGCGATATTGATCTCTGTACGCAGCTTTTGCCTGATGAGACCGAGGCGGCCTTAGAGGCGGCGGGCATCCGGCACGTGCCGACAGGCAAGGCGCATGGCACCATAAGCGCGATTGTCGAAGGGGTGCCCTATGAGATCACCTCATTGCGCGAAGATGTTGAAACCGATGGCCGACGCGCGGTGGTCAGTTTTACCGATAACTGGGGCAAGGATGCCTTGAGGCGCGATTTTTATATCAATGCGCTTTATGCCGATATTCGCGGGCAGGTCTATGATCCGACCGGACAGGGCCTTAAGGATGCCGCAGTTGGGCGGGTGCGTTTCATCGGAGATGCCGAGACAAGACTTCGCGAAGACTATTTGAGAATATTGCGTTTTTTCAGATTTACGGCGGGCTATGCGCACGGGTTTGATGAGGCCTCGCTGACGGCCTGTGTGGCGCTGAGGGCGGGGATAGACAGTCTGTCGGGAGAGCGGATTGCACAGGAGTTGTTGCGGATTTTAGAGGTGCCTGATCCGGTGGCAGTGTGTGAACGCATGATCGCCGATGGCGTCATGGCGCAGGCCCTGGGCGGTGTCGCGGTCAGCGGGCGGGTATTGCCATCGGTGTGCGCCCTGACCGGCGAGGCTGAACTCAGGCTGGCCGGATTGCTATGGCCCGAAGGCGCGACTCCAGAGGCATTACAGGCGGTAGCCAGCCGGTTGAAGTTGTCAGGTAAGTTAAGGTCTCGTCTTAAAAATATATTTGAATACATTGAATGTGATGGTGATTTATTGATATCGATCTATGTGCTTGGGCGTGAGGTGATGCACGATGTTCTGACGCTCAGGGCGGCACGAGACGGCCTGACGCCGGAGGCGTTGGGTGAGGTTCAGGCGCGGTTGGCGGCTATGGCTGTGCCGGTGTTTCCGTTAAAGGCGGTTGACCTGATGGCGGTGGGGATGGCAGCGGGGCCGGAACTGGGGCAGGCGCTTAAACGCATTGAGACCGATTGGCTTAATAACGGTTTTTCGCAAAATGTGATCACAAAGGCCGTTGACGATATAAGAAATCGGACAAACATAGGCGGTAAGTTAAATTGAGCGCGTAGCCCGAGAGTCTAATCATGTCCTATATTGCCATTCTTGAAACCGGTGTCCCGCCTAACGGGCTTGATGAGGCGCATGGCAGTTATGCGGATATGTTCATTGAGGGGCTGGCGGCGCCGGGGCGTCAATTTCGTGTGTTTAAAACCCTTGAGGGGGAATTGCCGCCTGAGGGCGCACCGCTGGATGGGGTGGTGATCACCGGTTCTCCGGCGGGGGTCTATGAGGATGATCCGTGGATTGCAGACCTGATTGACTGGCTTAAGGCCCTTGATCCGTCTGTGCCGGTGGCCGGTATCTGCTTTGGTCATCAGATCATGGCGCAGGCCTGGGGCGGGCATGTCGAGAAATCAGACAAGGGCTGGGGCGTGGGGCTGCATGACTATCAGGTCTGTGACCTTAATACCTGGCAGGCGCTGACAGGGATGAACGAGGCCCAAATTCGCGTGGCCGTGTCGCATCAGGATCAGGTGGTCAAAAAGCCTGAGACGGCAGAGGTTCTGGCGACGTCGGATTTCACTCCCAATGCCGCGCTGCGCTATACGGATCGCAAGGCGATTTCGTTTCAGTGCCATCCTGAGTTCTCGGCGGCCTATGCCCGTGATCTGTGGGAGGGGCGCAGGCACAAGATTGGCGACAAGCTGATTGATCAGGCGGTGGAAAGCCTTGAGAAAGACTCAACACGTGACAGCATGCTGACGGCTATTTCGCGGTTTCTGGATAGCTAACTCAGGACGTAATCAACAGGTTGCGGGGCGGGCGGGAGATTTGTCTCGCCCATGGCTTCGCGTAAGTTTAGCTCTATGGTGGTGGCCAGGGCTGAGAGGGGCAGGTCGTTTTCCTCAAGGCCGAAGGGTTCCTCAAGTTCATCACCCAGTGCATCAAGGCCGAAGAAGGTATAGGCGACCAGCATGACCGCCAGAGGTGTCAGCCAGCCGAGCGTATCGGCAAAGGCAAACGGCATCAGAAAGCAGAACAGATAGGCGGTTCTGTGCAGCAGCAGGCTGTAGGCAAAGGGGACGGGGGTTGAGCGGATGCGTTCGCAGGCCGCCTGAACGAGCGCTATTTCAGAAACGGTCTTATCGAGTAACTGAAAGGGGATGTCATTCAGTTGCCCGCTTTTGTGCATCTGGCTCAGGTCTGTGCCTAAGAGGTGCAGGGCGGCGTTGGGCCGGTTGGGGCTGGCCTCAAGAAAAGCCATGTCTTCGGAGGTTACGAAGGGGCGCACAAGCGGGCGGGTATCGCTTTGGGGTCGGAGGTGTTGCACCAGCGCATGGGTAAAGGCGATGGTCAGGCGGATCAGGCGTTCGCGGTGGGCTTCGGGCAGGATCAGGGCCTGACGGGCGAGGTTGCGGGTCAGGAAGATCAGTTCGCCCCACTGTTTGCGGCCTTCCCACCAGCGGTCGTAACAGGCTCCGTTGCGGAAGCTCATAAAGACGGAGAGGGCAATACCCAGAAGGGCGAAGGGGGCGCTGCTGAAGCCCGGCAGATAGCGCGGCCACAGGTCATGGCTGATGACCACCAGAACCGAGAGCAGGCCGACAACCAGAATCTGGGGCCATATGCGGATGAGGATCGAACCGCGCCGGACGATAAACAGGTGTAAAAGGTTCGGGCGTGGTCGGACGATCATCAGGTGTCTTTTCACAGTAGAAAGGAAGATACCCCACCACCGCTCCTGCTTGCGCAGGGTGGTCCCCCTCCCCATTAAAATAGGGAGGAGTGAATAGTCAGGGCCATTTGACGAGGGGGGGCATGGACGACAGGATGGAGTCGATATTGCCGCCGGTTTTCAGGCCAAACAAGGTGCCGCGATCATAGAGCAGGTTGAATTCGACGTAGCGTCCGCGTTGAATCAACTGTTGATCGCGTTCATCTTCGGTCCATGGCTGGTGCATTTTCTCACGCACCAGACGGGGATAGATATGGAGGAAGGTCTCACCGACGGCTTTGGTGAAATCAAAGTCCGCCTGATGATCGCCTGAGGTCAGGTGGTCATAGAAGATGCCGCCAATGCCGCGCGGTTCATTGCGATGGGGCAGGAAGAAGTATTCGTCGCACCATTTTTTGAATTTGTCGTAATAGGCGGGATCGAAGCGGTCGCAGGTGTCTCTGAAGGCCGCATGAAAGGCCTGTGCCTGAGGGGCGTCCTGAAAACGATCCTGCGCCAGAAGGGGCGTCAGGTCGGCCCCGCCGCCGAACCAGCTTCGGGTTGTGGTGATAAAACGCGTATTCATATGCACCGCAGGTACGTGCGGATTGGTCATATGGGCAATCAGGCTGATGCCGGTGGCGAAAAAACGCGGGTCTTCGGCAGCACCCGGAATGGTTTGAGCAAATTCAGGGCTGAAGGTGCCGTGAACGGTCGAGATATGCACGCCTACCTTTTCAAACAGGCGGCCGGTCATCATCGACATTTCACCGCCGCCGCCGGCTTCGCGGGTCCAGGGGGTGCGCTCGAAACGTCCGATGGTGTCGCCGTAAAGGGCGGGGGGCGCGTCATCTTCGAGGGCTTCAAAGGCGGCGCAGATCGAATCACGTAAGGATTTGAACCAAGTGGCGGCCTGTGCGCGGCGGGTCTCAAGATCAGAAATATCGGTCATGGGTCGCCTATAGCCTCTCAGAGCGGGGCTGCAAAGCCACCTGTTTGCCGCAGGCCTTCGCCCAAAGCCATGGCGGCGGTGTTAATGACATTGATGGAGCGGGCACCTGCTTGCATGGGGACATAGAGCCGTGCATCCGCATAGGCATGGACATTGTCAGGGACACCCGCACTTTCACGGCCCATCAGCAGGATGTCCGAGGGGCGGAAGGCAAAGTCCGTATAGGGCTGTGCCGCCTTGGTCGTAAACAGAATGACGCGCCCGTCATCGGCGAGTTTTCGGCGAAAATCGCAAAAAGCGTCAAATGAGGCGTGCCGCGACACTTTGGCGCAGGTGGTGTAATCCATAGCCGCTCTTTTTATGGCTTTGTCGTCCAGCGGAAAGCCGCAAGGCTCAATTATGTCAAGAAACACCCCCAGACAGGCCGATAATCTGATGGCGCTGCCGAGATTTTGTGGAATATCCGGTTGAAAAAGAGCTAAACGCATTTTAAGGCCATGTTTTTTGCGAGCGGTGGTTTGTATCCGTCACGCAATTGTGGTTATAGACGACGAGGCTTGCTTCAAAGAGTCGCGCCTGCTTCATGGACTGTGTCCAACAGCCAACAGGGGCATAAACGGTTCTTTGGGAATTTCAAGGATACGGGCTTGGGGTAATCCGCCGCAAGACGTGTCTGAAATATATGCCCCGAAATGTGGGCTGCGCATCTGCGCAAGACGAATGAGGTGTCAAGGTGAGCGAACCTGAAAAGGATCATGGCGGCGAAGGTGACCCTAACCGCCGCGATTTTATCTATATAGCGGCGGGCGCGGCAGCGGTCGGTGCGGTCGGTGCGGTGGTTGTGCCTCTGGTGGCGCAAATGAACCCTGCGGCCGATACACTGGCTATGGCCTCGACCGAGTTTGATCTCAGCAAGGTCAGCGAAGGTATGCAGGTGGTGATCAAGTGGCGCGGTAAGCCTCTGTTCATCCGTTATCGCACGCCCAAGGAAATTGCTGCGGCGCAGGAGGTCAAGCTGTCTGACCTTAAGGACCCGCAGGCCGATTCCGATCGCGTCACAGCCGGTAAGGAACAATATCTGATCCTCGTCGGTTCCTGTACGCACCTCGGTTGCGTGCCGACCTTCGGTGAAGGTCAGTTTGGTGGCTGGTTCTGCCCGTGCCACGGGTCGCACTATGACACGTCGGGCCGTATCCGCGTCGGTCCTGCGCCGACCAATCTGGAAGTGCCGACCTATGAATATCTGACCGACACCCGCGTAAAGATCGGTTAACGAGGACATCATGAGCGAACATCCTTCAACCTACGACCCCAAGACGGGTGTCGAGAAATGGCTCGACAAGCGTCTGCCGATCGTGCGGCTGGCCTATGACAGCTTCGTCGATTATCCCACGCCACGTAATCTGAACTACTGGTGGACCTTCGGCGGTATTTTGTCCGTCTGTCTCGTCATTCAGATCGTCACCGGCATCATCCTGGCCATGCACTATGTGCCGCATATCGATCACGCCTTTGCGTCGGTCGAGCGTATCATGCGCGACGTCAACTATGGCTGGCTGATCCGTTATGTACACGCCAACGGCGCGTCCATGTTCTTCTTTGCCGTGTTCATTCACATGTTCCGCGGTCTTTATTATGGCTCCTATAAGGCCCCGCGCGAAGTTCTGTGGATCCTCGGCTGTATCATCTTCTTCCTGATGATCGCGACCGCCTTCATGGGCTATGTTCTGCCCTGGGGCCAGATGTCGTTCCACGGCGCGGTGGTTATCACCAACCTGATCGGTTCGATCCCCGTCATCGGTGGCCCGATCCTGACTTGGTTGCAGGGTGGTTTCGCCGTCGACCAGCCGACACTCAACCGCTTCTTCTCGCTGCACTATCTGCTGC
>JBCEBX010000001.1:0-8031 GCA_039206455.1 Asticcacaulis sp. | reverse complement strand
GATCTGATGAATTCTCTGCATGTCAAAACCAAAGTGTTTAACATCGGTGATATCGCCATCGGCGGCGATGAGCCGTTTGTGCTGATTGCCGGGCCGTGTCAGATCGAAAGCCGTGACCACGCCCTGTTCATGGCCGAGAAGATCGCCAGGGCCTGTGAGCCTACGGGGACGAAATTCATCTATAAGTCCTCATATGACAAGGCGAACCGGTCTTCGATCGGGACGGCGCGCGGCATCGGCATGGAAGAGGGGTTAAATATCCTTCAGGCCGTGAAAGACGCTTTTGGTGTGCCGGTGCTGACGGATGTGCATGAAAGTTCGCACTGTGAGCAGGTCAAGGATGTCGTCGATGTCATCCAGATTCCGGCCTTCCTGTGCCGTCAGACCGATCTGCTGCTGGCGGCGGGTCAGACCGGACGCGCCATCAACGTCAAGAAGGGCCAGTTCTTAGCACCCTGGGATATGGCCAATGTCGCCAAGAAGATCGCTTCGACCGGCAATGAGCGGATTATTCTGTGCGATCGTGGCACGAGCTTTGGCTACAATACGCTGGTCAGCGATTTCCGAGGCCTGCCGATCATGGCCCAGACCGGTTATCCGGTGATGTTTGATGCCACTCACTCGGTGCAGCAACCGGGCGGGCAGGGTACGACCAGCGGCGGGCAGCGGGAATTTGCGCCGGTACTGGCGCGGGCGGCTCTGGCGGTTGGCGTGTCGGCGGTGTTTATCGAAACCCATGAAGACCCTGATAATGCGCCGTCTGATGGGCCGAACATGATCCCCATTCAGAATATGCCCGATCTGATTGGTACGCTGCGCAAATTCGATGATCTGGCTAAGGGTAAGGTGGGCTAACGGATTTAGCTTTCGGCGTCCGTCGCCTCTGGTATAATCTGGCCATAAACAACACCCAAGCCCGATATGTCGTTCTGGAAAAACCTTGCGCAGATAGCCGCGCGTTCATTTGATTCTGCGGAAAATCCGGCCTGCCCCAAGGGGCCGCCCGGACGCGATCCGGCGTTTGCCACAGCGGTGACGGCGCTGGGGGCGAAGCTGGCCATGGCCGATGGTCTGGCGGAAGAGGCGGAGCAGCAAGCGTTTCTTGAGGTCTTTCAGCCCGAAAACGGGGCCTATGACAATGTGCTGAGACTGTATGATCTGGCGCGGCAGACAAGCCTTGGGTTTGAGTCCTACGCCAGACGGCTGGCGCGGCGTTATGCCGAGTGTCCGCAGGTGCTTGAGGACGTGCTGGAGGGGCTGTTCCACATAGCGGTGTCTGATGGTGGCCTGAGCGATGCCGAGGAAACCTATCTGGAAACGGTGGCTGAGTTGTTTGAGCTGCCGAAAGCGACCTATCGTCGCATCAGAGCGGGTTATGCCGCGCCCGATAGCGAAGATCCGTACCATATTCTGGGTTTGACGCCCGATGCGGAGGAAAAGGAAATCCGGCTGGCGCGGAACAGGCAGCTTAATGATTTCCACCCGGATCGTGTGGCGGCAAGGGGTTTGCCAAGGGAGTATGAGGCGATCTATACCCAGAAGGCGGCGTTGATTAACCGCGCCTATGAGCAGATACGCCGTGAACGGATGGTCTGAGGGGTTCTGTCAAAATCCGTGCCTATCATAAAAAAGTTACCTCACCTGAGGTGCAGGTGGTTGACGTGCGCCTTATTCGTGCCAATCTGGTATGGTGAACATGACGTATCAGTGAGCCTGGAAACGGCTGAACGCATGTGTTGAGGTAATGACCATGAGTGAGTACAAATCGTTTTTCGGCCGGTTTCAGCGTGAGCCTCATCCGTGGGCGCACGTCAGACGGGAGAATAATATGGCCAGACTAAAACACATCGTGCTGATGACCGGCATCGGATTTTTGTCGCTGGCGGCGGTGGCCGTTACGGTGATCTTTGCCGGTATCGTGGCTATTGTCGGCCTTGTCGGGGCGGCGCTTATGGCGCTTACGGCGCTGATTACGCGCAAGCCGGTTAAGGTCTTCATTCGCCGTCCGCAAGCCAAAAAAGATGACGGCGTGCTTGAGGCGCGTAAAAACGGCTCGACCTGGGAAGTCTACTGATCCCCGGAGCGCTTTGACAGTTTCAAGGCCCCTGCTATGAAGCGGGGGCTTTTTTATTTGCGGATATGCCTGTGACCATCCTTTCCCGTCCCTCACCGAATTTCAATGAACGCAAAGGCCCGCCGGATATGGTGGTGCTGCATTACACGGGCATGGAGACCGCAGAGGCGGCGCTTGCCCGTTTGTGTGATGCGGCGGCGCAGGTCTCGGCCCATTATGTCGTGGATGAGGACGGAACGATCTACAGCCTTGTGCCTGAAGAAAGACGCGCCTGGCACGCGGGGGTTTCACACTGGAAAGGCGAGCGCGACATCAATGGCGTGGCCATTGGTATCGAGATCGTCAATCCGGGCCATGAATTCGG
The DNA here is from genome assembly GCA_039206455.1 of Asticcacaulis sp. GTDB lineage: Bacteria > Pseudomonadota > Alphaproteobacteria > Caulobacterales > Caulobacteraceae > Asticcacaulis. The sequence goes on along the minus strand of JBCEBX010000001.1, from coordinate 5,593 downwards.
CTATCGGGCCTTTCCGGACGTTCAGATTGACGCGGTGATTGGCTTGCTGGATGGCATTCGTGAGCGCTGGGATATTCCGGATTATCGTATTCTCGGCCATTCCGATGTTGCCCCTGAGCGCAAGCAGGACCCCGGCGAAAGATTCCCTTGGGACCGGTTGGCGGCGCACGGACACGGGCTTTGGGTTGAGCCTGATCTGCCGCCCGAGGGGGTGATGGGCCCGCCGCTTGATGTCGGTGATGTGGGGCCGGGGGTGTTTGCGCTTCAGGCGGCATTGGGGAAGTTGGGTTATGATATCCTGCCCGGCGGGCCTTATGATGCGCAGACCAAGGCCATAGTGACAGCCTTTCAGCGCCACTGGGTGCAAAGCCGGATCGACGGATGTGCCGATGCCCTGACGCGGGTGCGGCTTATGGCCCTGTTGCGCACGGTCACACTTATGCTAGATGCTGGGTGAGAATAAATCGCAAATAAGGAATGCCTGTGACCAGCCCGATTAGATCCGATATTGTTATGTGTATTATCGCGGGCCTCTGGGGCTTTGCCGGGGTGATGCTGCTGGCGGCCGGTGCCCATGCCGATAGCCGGTTGACGACGGCGGGCATGTTTTTGCTGTTTCATGCGGCGGCGGCCATTGGCCTTATAGGTACGGCGATACTGGGGCCGCGTTTCAGGCTGAATACGCTTTTGTTGTTGCTGGTCGGCAGTGGGGTGTTTGCCGCTGATCTGGTGTCACGGGCGACGCGCGGTGAGGGACTTTTGCCCAATCTCGCCCCTACGGGTGGCGCCCTGACTATGCTCGGCTGGTTGGGCGTGGCGATCGGTGCGGCGCTCAGGCTCAAAACCAGAGCTTGATTTTTATTCCGCAAACCCGCACAGAAACCGTGGATCAGATGGTCGGGCGGTCGCGGGCAGGTTCTTCCTGCCTGAGGAAAGTCCGGGCTTCACGGTAATACGGTGGCGGGTAATGCCCGCCGGGGGCGACCCCAGAGATAGCGCCACAGAGAGCAGACCGCCCTGTTTACAGGGTAAGGGTGAAAGGGTGCGGTAAGAGCGCACCGCGTTTCCGGTAACGGAAATGGCACGGCAAGCCTCACCGGAAGCAAGACCAAATAGGAACGGCGCGTCAGGGTTCGCCCTGACAGGGCATTACCGCCCCAGACCGTTCGGGTAGGTCGCGTGAGCCGTCCAGCAATAGACGGCCAAGAGGAATGATCGCCAAGGGGAGTAATCCCTGAACAGAACCCGGCTTACAGACCATCTGATCCAATTCTTATTCCGCCAGATTGTGACCTGACACCGGCGTGGTGATGATCTGTTCGCCAAAACCGGCAATAAGCGGCATGGCTTTGGTGATAGTCGCGGTTACGGCGGGCAGTTTGAGGGAGGTGGCGTGGCTGTCCTTGCTGTCCCAGACCTCGGTGACCCATATCTTGCGGTCGTCGTTTGCGTCGCGGGCAATGATGTAGCTGAGACATCCGGGCATATTGCGGATACCTTCAGACATAAGTTCAATAAGAGCGTCACGTTGCCCTGCGTGGGCGTGAAAGCTGCCGATTAATCCGTACATTTTTGATTTCCTCCTGATGCCTGTTTAGGTGGTCGGTGGTCAGGAACTGTCAACAGTCTTAAGTTCCCGTTGTAAGGGGATAGAAGATATTGGTGGGGTTTAGGGTGGATGCCAAACTGTGCGCTTATTGATCGGGGTAATGTGCACGGAAATTGTTGAGGCGTTCAGAAAGGGTCTCTTCGACCTTTGCCTTGTTTTCATTGAAATGAGCTATCGCATATTTCGCCGCCAGTTCAGGCCGACCTAACTTATAACTACGTCTCAACGTTTCCCTTATGCGCGCTACTTCAAGGCCGAGGTAATTGCTCTCGTGTTTACGGGCTTCAAAAGCCTCATCGTAATCAGGCCCACTAGAATGTTCATGGGCAATATCAATTTGGATTCTAGAGTCCGCACACATTTGCGGCAGCTTAAGAAGATCATATCGCATTCGCTTGTCGAGAGACTGCCAGTCAATGTCATCAGGCCACGCAATTTCTTCGAATCTCGTAGTGGCGTAATAGTAACCTGATGCATCTGGCTCACCATTATCACAAGCAACATCGTGTAGCTTGATCATGTAAGAATCTAAGATAATTAGGCATCTAATGGCTGCATACTGAGCTCTATTGCCTTTGTTCATTTGATGGCCGACGTATTTGCCAATGAGGGGTACAAACCCCCCTATTAGTGCGCCCAATAACGCGGATATGGCCGAAAGAACGGCAGGGTTTTGCAGCATGTCACTTTCCCTAAATATAAACTTAGTGAATTGTCTTATTTGGATTTAAAACTTTAACGACAGGTCGTCTAGGGAAATGGCAGGGCCAAAAAGTCTGCGGCCATCGTCGCGGGCGATCAGGGCGCGGCCTTGAAACAGGTATCCATTAAAGCTGAAGCTGCCTTCGTCGGCCATTGAGGCGCTACGTTTTCATTTTGCTCTAAAAGCTTGTGTCAAAGACTCTAAAACCTTTTGGCCTACTACACCGTCAACAGTCTTAAGTTCCCGTTTAGCCTTTGGGGGTAAGTGTGAGGATAAGTGCCGCTTGTTCTCTTTTTGTTTCAATTATTTGATCCGGTTGCCCTTTTTCTATTAAAATTGGGTAAAAGAGTCATTCAGAGTCATTGCATCCCAATTTTTCCCATGTTAATTCTGACGCCATCCATATGAAGCGCGTCGGGGTGGCTGGCGCATGAGGAAAAGGGAGCGGGCAAACTTGGCCTGAAGGTTCAGAGGTGTTTCTCTCAACCCACGAGAAGCAGCTTGATGCCAAGCGGAGACTGTTGGTCCCGCAGGAGTTCCGTGCGGCCGCCCAACAGCCCTTTTCAGATATTGAAGCCTTTTCAGGGGTTTACTGTTTTGCTTTGAAAAGTCTGGCCTGCCTCGAATGTGGCGGGCCTCAGTTTTTTGACCGCTACAGGCGTCTGATTGAGGCGGAGCCCTTTGCCTCGCCCAAGCGTCGTCTGCTAGAGCAGCACATCTATGGCGGCATGGTGCGCTTGAATTTTGATCCGGCGGGTCGCATTACCCTGCCTGAATCGGTTTGTGACGCCTATGGCATTCGTGACGGGGTGGTGTTGCTGGGTCTTAGTGACCGGTTTCAGATCTGGTCGCCTGAAGCCTATGCGGCGGATATGGCGATCAAAGAGGCCGAAAACGCGGCCTTGTTTGCCGAGTTGGGGATTTAGGATCATGAGCGCATCCCCGCACATTTCCGTTCTGTTGCCTGAGGTGTTAACGGCGTTTGGTAACCTTAATGGTCAGGTGATTGTCGATGGCACCTTTGGGGCTGGTGGCTATACGCGCGCCCTGCTTGAGGGCGGGGCCGAAGTTATTTCTTTTGACCGTGATGCGCGGGTTCTGCCCTTTGTTGAGGCGGTGCGGGCGGATTTCCCTGAGCGTTTTCGCTTCGTCAATCGCCCGTTTTCCGAGATGCGGGAAGGGTTGGCTGATCTTGGGGTGGCGCAGGTGGAGGGCATTGCGCTCGATATCGGCGTGTCGTCCATGCAGCTTGATGAGGCTGATCGCGGCTTCTCGTTTATGCGTGACGGGCCACTGGATATGCGCATGTCGGTGGAGGGGCTGAGCGCCGCCGATATCGTCAATGACTGGGATGAGGCTGATATTGCCCATGTTATCTGGCTCTATGGCGAGGAGCATCGCTCACGCGCTATTGCCGCAGCTATCGTGCGCCGCCGTCAGGAAGTGCGGTTTGAGCGCACGCTTGATTTGGCAGCGGTGGTTGAAAAGGCCGTCGGCGGACGGCGCGGTGACAAGACCCATCCGGCCACCAAGACGTTTCAGGGCCTGCGCATTGCCGTCAATGATGAACTGGGCGAGCTTGAGCGGGTTCTGGATGCGTCAGAGCATCTGCTAAAGCCTGAGGGTGTGCTGGCGGTGGTGACCTTCCATTCGCTTGAGGACCGTCTGGTCAAGAGTTTCTTTGCCGAGCGTGGGGGCAAGCTGCCTTCGGGGTCGCGGTATGCGCCGCAGATTGAGGCCGGGCCGCCGCCGACCTATGTGCCGATGAAAGCCGTTGGGCCGTCTGATGCCGAAATCGCTGCCAATCCGCGCGCCCGTTCGGCGCGTCTCAGGGCCGGTAAGCGCACCGAAAATCCGGTCTTTGTAAAGCCTGAAGGCTCCGGTCGCAGAAAGGGTGCCCGATGAGAGGTGTCTCTGGTCTGTTCAACCGTCGTGTGCGCGGGATCCGTCTGGTGGAACTGGTCGGTGTGGTGCTGGCCGTCGGCATGATGATGTGGGTGGGCTTTTCCAAGGTGCGTGAAGGGGAATCCGTGCGCCGCCTGAACACGCTCAATGCGCAGATTGCCGTTGAAGAAGCTGCCATCAAGGAGCTTCAGGTGCGTGTGGCGCATCTTGAGCGTCCGGCACGTATCGAGGCGCTGGCGACCCAGCATCTGGGGATGACGCCGGTCAAGCCTGACCGTGAAGCGCGTCTGGAAAATCTGCCGGAAATTTCAAAAGCCCTGTCTGCGCCGGATAAGGCGGTTAAGCCGGTGGTCCCTTCTCAGGCGACGGCACAGGCACCTGCTGATCCGGTCGCCACAGCGCCGGCGTCGTCTCTTATTACCATCACCGAGGCCAACCCATGAAGCCAGGCCCCAAGCATTTTGGTCAAAGAAATTTCGGCCATTCGTTCATCGATTCCACTCAGTCGGGCTTTCAGTGGGTGGCTGATCGCATGTGGAAGGTCGAGCACGCCTTTGAGCGCGTAAACGCCGCCTCTCAGGAACGCATGTCCAATGTGCGTATGCGCATCTTCTTTATTCTGGTGTCTCTGAGTGTGATGTATCTGGTGCTGGCCGGATTTGCCATGAAGTCGGCTCTGGCCGGAACGGGCGTCACCGGTGGTTTGCCGGTCATGGCCAATACGCGGGCCGATCTGGTGGATCGCAACGGCTATATGCTGGCGACGGATGTTTTCAACTATGATCTGTTTGTTGATCCGACCGAAATGACCGGTGAGGATCGGCCGCTGGTCAGGCGTGCCCTGATTACCCTGTTGCCCGATATGCCGCGTGAGGCGCTTGATAAGGCGATGAACAGCAAGGGGCCGACCATTGTCATGGGCATGCTCAAGGCCTCTGATCGGGCGGTACTATTGAGTCATGGTTTGCCGGGCGTCAGTTTTGAACCGGCCAAGGTGCGCGGCTATCCGCTGGGGGTGACCGGCAGCTTCTATGTCGGGGGCACGGAGCGTGGCGGCGGCGGGGTGGCGGGCATTGAACGGTCGCTGAACACGCAGATCATCGATGCAGGCAAGCGCGGTCAGAAAATTGAACTGGCTATGGATATGCGGGTGCAGGGCGCGCTTGAGAACGAACTGCGAGCGGCGGCTGTTGAGCAGCAGGCGCTTGGGGCCGTGGGGCTGGTGACCAATATCCAGACCGGTGAAATCATCGCCATGGCCAACTGGCCGGAATATGATCCTAATCAGGCCGGTCAATACAGCAACGACCAGAAGCTCAACCGGGCCGCTGCCGCGCGTTACGAGGTCGGCTCTATCTTTAAAGTCATCTCCATCG